>NZ_VMLI01000042.1:0-913 GCF_013276625.1 Streptococcus sp. 9903
CGGTGAAACATTCAAAGCTATTGGACAATCCATTCTAAAAGACCCAACTACTGTTTCCAAAGAGGTCAAACGAAACAGACAAGTCCGAGAGTCTACAGGCCATAACCTTCCTTGTCCTTTACTAGACAAAGCTACCTTTGTCTGTAATGGATGTCCTAAAAGAAGACAAAATTGTGGCTATAAGAAGATCTTCTACCTCTCTAAACAAGCTCAAAAACAATACGAACAAACTCTTGTAGAAGCTCGTGAAGGAACTCCCCTCAATTCCAAGACCTTCTGGGAAGTGGACAAAGTCATTTCTGATGGAGTTAAAAAGGGACAACACATCTATCATATCCTCAAAACTCATAACCTTGATGTCAGCTCCTCAACTGTATATCGACATATCCGAAAAGGATACCTATCTATCGCTCCTATTGACCTAGCCAGAGCCGTTAAATTCAAAGAAAGACGGAAACGTAATCTCCCCTCCATTCCTAAAGAAGCTAAAAAAGGTCGCTCCTATGAGGATTTCCAAAACTATTTAGCCCTTAATCAACTAGACTCTTGGCTGGAAATGGATACAGTTCTGGGAAGGATGGGAGGGAAAGTCCTACTCACCTTCAATCTATCTTTCTGTAACTTTATCTTCGCTAGACTTCTGGATAATAAAACTGCCCTTGAGGTTACCAAACACCTCTATGACATCAAGAACACTCTTCATCAAGCTGACAAAGATTTCTGTCAACTCTTCCCTGTCATCCTGACAGATAATGGAGGAGAGTTTGCCAGGGTCGATGATATCGAAATGGATGTGCGAGGAGAGAGTAAACTCTTCTTTTGTGACCCTAATCGCTCTGACCAGAAAGGGAGAATTGAGAAAAATCACACGCTGATTCGCGACATTCTACCTAAAGGAACTTCTTTTGACAAC
>NZ_VMLI01000043.1:0-876 GCF_013276625.1 Streptococcus sp. 9903
CGAAGTCAGTAACCATACGTACGGCAAGGCGACGTTGACGCGGTTTGAAGAGATTTTCGAAGAGTATTATTAGAAAGTATTTCAGTGATTTCTTCATCTATAAGCAAAAAACTTGAAAAAAGTGAATGTTTGCGTTATCATTTTCATATAGAAAGAAAAAGAGGTATTACAGATGGCTATTATCTTACCAGAACTTCCATATGCATACGACGCTTTGGAACCATACATCGATGCGGAAACAATGCATTTGCACCATGACAAACACCATCAAACTTATGTCAACAATGCCAATGCAGCTTTAGAAAAACACCCTGAAATCGGTGAAGACCTTGAAGCCTTGCTTGCTGATGTAGAATCAATCCCAGCTGATATCCGTCAAGCGCTTATCAACAATGGTGGTGGACACTTGAACCACGCTCTTTTCTGGGAATTAATGACTCCTGAAAAAACAGCTCCATCAACAGAACTTGCAGCAGCAATCGATGCAACATTTGGTTCATTTGAAGACTTCCAAGCAGCCTTCACTGCAGCAGCAACAACTCGTTTCGGTTCTGGATGGGCATGGTTGGTTGTCAACAAAGAAGGGAAGCTTGAAGTGACTTCAACAGCAAACCAAGACACACCAATCTCAGAAGGTAAAAAACCAATCTTGGGCTTGGACGTTTGGGAACATGCTTACTACGTGAAATACCGCAACGTGCGTCCTGACTACATCAAAGCTTTCTTCTCAGTGATCAACTGGAACAAAGTAGATGAATTGTACGCAGCTGCTAAATAATGATAGTTGGAGGGAAGAATTGTTCTTCTCTTTTTAAGGTTATATTATTTTGGTCTGACAAAATCGTCAGACTTTTTTCATTTTTATGAGAAACGTGC
>NZ_VMLI01000044.1:0-582 GCF_013276625.1 Streptococcus sp. 9903
ATAATAGTAAGAGTTGAAAATAACAACTCTGGTCCGTTGGTCAAGGGGTTAAGACACCGCCTTTTCACGGCGGTAACACGGGTTCGAATCCCGTACGGACTATGGGTATGTTGCAGTTGGAAATACTTGATGAAAAAAAGTTTAAAAAAGTTTCAAAAAAGTGTTGACAAGCGAAAGCGACTGTGATATACTAATATAGTTGTCGCTTGAGGGAAGCGAGTGACAAAGACCTTTGAAAACTGAACAAGACGAACCAATGTGCAGGGCACTACAACTAAGGTTGTAGTACTGAACAATGAAAAAACAATAAATCTGTCAGTGACAGAAATGAGTGAGAACTCAAACTTTTAATGAGAGTTTGATCCTGGCTCAGGACGAACGCTGGCGGCGTGCCTAATACATGCAAGTAGAACGCTGAAGGAGGAGCTTGCTTCTCCGGATGAGTTGCGAACGGGTGAGTAACGCGTAGGTAACCTGCCTGGTAGCGGGGGATAACTATTGGAAACGATAGCTAATACCGCATAAGAGTAGATGTTGCATGACATTTGCTTAAAAGGTGCAATTGCATCACTACCAGATGGA
>NZ_VMLI01000045.1:0-2246 GCF_013276625.1 Streptococcus sp. 9903
CTACAACCTCAAAACAGTATTTTGAGCAGCCTGCGGCTAGCTTCCTAGTTTGCTCTTTGATTTTCATTGAGTATTATGTAATCGTTTATAAAGTAGCCAAGCCAGATAACCACCCAAGGTATTGGTCCACAAATCATCAATCTCAAAGACGCGATTAAAATCAAAGAAAAAATCTAAGACCAACTGCGTACACTCAATTCCAAGACTCACTAGAAAACTGAAAAAGATTACTTTTCTTGTCTTACACAAGTTTGGAAGGAGATATAGGAGTTGGAAAATCAGAGGAAAAAGCAAGAAGACATTGAGGATATTTTGTAGAAAAATCCAACATAATTGTCCAATGTCACTTACTTCACCCAGTTTCCAAAAAGAATTGAAAGGAGTCAAAAGAAAAACCAGGCGTCCAAGATGCTGAATACCTGGAGTTTCCACTCCCACGGGAGATTGTTCTTGAGGAGTAAAGCAAAAATAGACGATACAAATGCTATAGAAAATGACTCCCCAGACCAAAACATGATTATAAGTTTTCTTCATCATTAAGGATTGACTGCTGCGACTGCTTTCTGGCGGTCACGTTTCATTGTATTAGAACGCAATTGTCCACAAGCTGCATCAATATCAGTACCATGCTCTTGACGAACCACACAGTTAACCCCTTTTTTCTTAAGCGTATCATAGAAAGCCAACACGCGCTCTTTAGGACTACGGCTATATTGATCATGCTCACTAACTGGGTTATAAGGAATCAAGTTTACATAAGACAATTTCTTGATGTTTTTGAGCAATTCAGCCAATTCCAAGGCTTGTTCTACACCATCATTAACTTCATTAAGCATGATATATTCAAAAGTCACACGACGATTAGTTGTCTCAATGTAGTACTCAATAGCTGCAAAGAGTTTTTCAATCGGAAAGGCACGGTTAATTTTCATGATGCTTGAGCGCAATTCATTGTTAGGTGCGTGAAGAGAAACAGCAAGATTTACCTGAACCCCTTCATTAGCAAAATCACGAATTTTATGAGCCAAACCTGAGGTTGAAACTGTGATGTGACGAGCACCGATGGCCATTCCCTTGTCATCGTTGATAGTACGAACGAAATTTAAGACATTGTTGTAGTTATCAAATGGTTCACCAATTCCCATGACAACGATATGGCTGACGCGTTCGTCCTGACCACGCTCATCAAAGTATTTCTGAACCAGCATGATTTGCGCTACGATTTCACCGTTATTGAGGTCACGTTGTTTCTTAATCAAACCAGAAGCACAGAAGGTACAACCGATATTACAGCCAACCTGAGTGGTCACACAGACTGACAAACCATAGTGCTGTCTCATCAATACTGTCTCAATCAGCATGCCATCAGGCAACTCAAAAAGATATTTAACTGTCCCATCAGCAGACTCTTGAACGATACGTTGTTTCAAGGGATTGACCACAAACTGGTCATTAAGCTTAGCAATCAAATCTTTTGACAGGTTGGTCATCTCTTCAAATGACTGGACACGTTTACGGTATAGCCATTCCCATATTTGATCTGCACGGAATTTCTTTTCTCCTTGCTCCAAAACCCATTCCTGCATGGTTTGACGTGTTAAACTATAAATTGACGGTTTCATTTCTACTCCTTATTCCCTACTCACTTCTGACGAATGACAAAATGACGTTGTCCCTTGTCCTCTTTCTGAGAATGCTGGTCTTTCTGACGACGTCTATTTTTCTTATCTGCATTCGGTTTTCGTTTTGTTTGAGCCGGTTTCTTTCCTTTTCTAGAAGGCGGTTCTTCTTCCTTCTTACGCATTTTCTTGTCAAATGATGCTCGCTTAGGGGCTTCATTTTCTAGGACAAAATAGGCACAACCATAACTACAATACTCTAAAAGGTAGTCTTGTAAACGACTGATTTTTTCAAGTTTTTCTTCTGTTCGGTCATCCTTGTAAAAACCTCGTAGGCGAAGCTGTTCGTTGCTCCAGTCTCCCACGATATAATCAAACTTTGTTAAGACTTCAGAAAAACGCTGATTAAAAGCCGTCACATCAAAGGCATCCTTGATATTTTCCACCAAGGAAAAAACTATCCCTTCCGTTTCGACCTTGTCCCCATGTAAATGGAACTCAGGACCAGGAAACTTGTTATAGTTGTATAATTCAGGTGCAATTTCTTTTCGCATAGATATCCTTTTTCACGATTACTTAATACTTTATTCTACCATAATTTCTAGCAGTTAGCACGTTTCTCATAAA
>NZ_VMLI01000005.1:0-115988 GCF_013276625.1 Streptococcus sp. 9903
TCAAAACAGTGTTTTGAACTGACTTCGTCAGTTTCATCTACAACCTCAAAGCAGTGCTTTGAGCAACCTGCGGCTAGTTTCCTAGTTTACTCTTTGATTTTCATTGAGTATCAGATTTAAGAAATTAACTTCCTCGTCTCCAGAAAATCGCTAAGACAATCATGGAACCTAGTACTGCCGGAATGATGGCAGTTCCTGCTATTATCGGTCCCCAAGTCCCAAAAAGCAAATGCCCTATAAAGGCACCAATCCAACCGAGAAACATTTTCCCAAAGCAACCCATTCGCTCTCCACGATTGGTTAGAGTACCTGCTAAAAATCCCACTAGGAGACCAACGAACATACTTCCTAACATATTATCTCCTTAATTTGCCCAATCTCCGTTACGGAAGAGTGGTACACGTGTCCCGTCCTCACGGATACCATCGATATCCATTTGGTTAGAACCAATCATAAAGTCTACGTGAACATCTGAACGGTTAAGCCCCGCAGCTTCAAGCTCCTCTTCGCTCATCTCCGCTCCACCAACAACGCTAGTTGCATAGGCTGCACCGATAGCCAAGTGATTTGACGCATTTTCATCGAAGAGGGTGTTAAAGAAGGTAATGCCTGACTGAGAAATTGGGCTTGGATCTGGTACCAAGGCACATTCACCTAAGGCACGCGCACCCGCATTTTCAAAGACAAGGTCTTTCATGACTTGATCGCCCTTCTCAGCAGTGATGTCAACGATTTGTCCATCCTTAAAGGTTACCTTAATACCTTCGATGATATTTCCATTATAGCTAAGCGGTTTTGTAGAAGTGACATAACCATCTGCACGACGAAAATCAGGCGCTGTGAAGACTTCTTCTGTCGGCATATTTGGCAAGAATCCTTCGCCCTGTGCATTGATAGCACCAGCTGATTCCCAAACGTGGTTCTTTGGCAAACCAAGTGTCAAATCTGTCCCTGGCGCTGTGTAGTGAAGTGCTGAAAATTGTTCTTTATTGAGCATATCTGCTTTGCTCTTAAGGATAGCTACATGCTCTTCCCAAGCCTTAACAGGATTTTCTTCGTAGACACGGCAAGTTTTGAAGATTTGGTCCCAAAGGAGATCGACTGCTTCTTCGTCGCTCGCAGCATTTGGAAAGACTTTCTTAGCCCACTCAAGTCCAGCAGCGGCTGCCACAGTCCAGCTAACCTTGTTGGATTGAGTTGCGATGCGCATTGGCTTCATAGCAAGTCCCATAGCTTTAGCAGAAGCTGAAAGCTTGTCAGCGTCCACACCATTCAAAGCACCTGGATCAGATGAACGAACTCCGAGACGGCTAGCTTTGTTCTCCAAAAGATAGTTCATCTCAGCAATCTTGTATTCTGGCACATTGTCCAGACGCTCCATCGGAGCATGGAGGAATTTCTCACGGTTAATAACATCATCTGTCCACTGAACGATAACCTCATGCGCACCCAAGGTATAAGCTTCCTTCACGATTAGATGCGCCAACTCACGTTGCTCCACATCGATAGAAAGAGCCAAGGTGTGACCAGGTTGCACATTGATTCCATTCGCAACCAATAATTTCGCATATTTTTCTAGATTTTCTTTAAAATTTGGTAAAACCATGTAATTTTCTCTTTTCTATTTTTATTTTTCTTTCAAAGCAGAGAATAATCCTGCTAAAGCAATGGCACCTGACAAAAGTGCTGTTGATAGAAGAATTGTCTGATCAGCAAGTTCTAATTGATATTCAAATATCTTCTCAGCCGGCTTATCTTCCGCGAATATTCTTAAGTTTTTTCCTGAACTCCTTAAAATAGATTAAAATAAATCACTATGACTGCCTGTCCTCAGTAAATTTAAAATCAATTCTTCCTTGTCTACTTTATAAACCAAAAGCCAATCCGGCTGGATATGGCACTCACGAACTCCTTGAAAATGCTTGGATGCCGTCAATTGATGATCACGATATCTAGCAGGAAGTTCTTTTTCTTGAACAAGAAAATTTAAAACTTCTTCTAATAATTCTGCCTTCAAACCACGCTTCATAGCCAACTTAAAATCTTTTTTAAACTGTTTATGATAACGAATCTTAAGCACGCAAATCCTCCATCAAGTCAGAGACTGATTCAAAGGATTGGCTCATATTACGATTTTGGTCTAAATCCGTTAATACCTCAAGCAACTTCCGATTTTCGTCTAGTCTAACATCAAAAGGTAAACCCTGATATTGAATAGCCTGACGAAGGAAAATATTAATAGCTGTTGTCATATCCATTCCCAGATTACTAAACACCTGTTGGGCCTGCTCCTTGACCTCACTATCCAAACGGATACTCATGCTCGTCTTTGACATACTCTCACCCTCTTTCTATAGACTATTTTAACAAAAAAGAAGGCTAATGTAAATCTATTAGATATACGTTAGCCTCTTTGAATAGATGATTAAACAATTTTTTTAAAACAACTCATCAAACAAACTCAACTGGTTATCCTCTGGCATATTGCCCAGAATCCCCATTTCATCCATCTTTTCAACCAAGGTTGATGAGAGTCCGCCACGCTTGCGTAGTTCTGTTTTAGAGAGGAATTCTCCCTCTTCACGCGCTCGCACCAACTGCTTAGCAACGTTCTCTCCCAGACCATCCATAGCAACAAATGGCGGGATGAGGGTATCCCCATCGATAAGGAACTCTGTCGCCTGACTACGGTAGAGATCGAGTTTGCCAAACTTAAAGCCACGCTCCCACATCTCATTGACAATCTCAAGAGTTGTATAGAGATCGATTTCCACATTAGAGGCTTCATTATTCTTCCGTTTTTCAGAGATTTCTTCCATTCTGCGTTTGATGGCATCCAAGCCCGCCCCCATGGTTTTGATGTCAAAAGCCTTAGCACGAATGGAGAAGTAAGCACAGTAGTAATAAATGGGATGGTGAACCTTGAAGTAAGCTACACGCAAGGCCATCATAACGTAGGCTGCCGCATGGGCTTTAGGGAACATGTACTTAATTTTCCCACAAGACTCGATATACCACTCTGGCACCTTATTAGCTTTCATGGCTTCGATGTAGCCATTTCTCTCCTCTTCGGAAATCTTGAGCCACAAGCCCTTACGTACCCGTTCCATGATGGTAAAGGCCATCTTCGGTTCGAGACCCGCGTGCATGAGGTAAACCATGATGTCGTCTCGACAACCGATAACGGTTGATAGGTCCGCAATTCCTTGCTTAATCAGATCCTGAGCATTTCCCAACCACACATCGGTACCATGGGATAGACCTGAGAGCTGTAGCAACTCCGCAAAAGTCGTCGGATGCGTCTCATCGACCATGCCTCGGACAAAGTTGGTTCCAAATTCTGGAATCCCCAACATACCCGTAGGCGTTCCAATTTGTTCAGGTGTTACCCCTAGCACATCAGTCCCAGAAAAGAGAGCCATCACACCTTCGTCATCCATAGGAATTTTATTAGGGTCAATACCAGACAAATCCTGAAGTTTTCGAATCATGGTCGGATCATCATGTCCCAGTACATCGAGTTTGAGGACGTTCTCGTCGATATCATGGAAGTTAAAGTGAGTCGTTTGCCATTCAGCCGTCACATCATCCGCTGGATACTGGACAGGCGTAAAGTCGTAAACATCCATGTAGTTCGGAATAACAACGATTCCCCCCGGGTGTTGGCCTGTTGTCCGCTTGACACCAGCAGCTCCATGGGCTAAACGTTCCACCTCTGCATCACGATAAAACTTGCCATAATCTCTCTCATAGCCCTTGACAAATCCATAAGCGGTCTTGGCAGCTACTGTACCAACTGTTCCTGCACGGAAGGCATATTCTTCACCAAAGATATCACGCACATCCAAGTGGGCGCTAGGCTGATCTTCTCCCGAGAAGTTCAAGTCAATATCGGGAACCTTGTCCCCATCAAAACCTAGGAAGGTCTCAAACGGAATATCCTGCCCATTTTTGCTGAGTTTATGACCACAGTTTGGACAGTCCTTATTGGGCATATCAAATCCTGAACCGTACGAACCGTCTGTGATAAACTCGCTGTATTGACACTGACCACAGACATAGTGAGGAGAGAGAGGATTGACTTCGGTAATCCCAATCATGGTCGCAACGAAACTAGATCCGACAGATCCACGAGAACCAACCAAGTAACCCCGTTCATTGGAACGTTGCACCAGCATCTGCGATGCCAGATAAATCACAGCAAATCCATTCCCCAGAATGGAAGTCAGTTCTTTTTCAATCCGCAAATCGACAATATCTGGCAGTGGATTTCCATAAATCTCAAAAGCTTTCTTATAGGTCAACTCAGCGATTGTTTCTTCAGCCTTCTCGATGAAAGGCGTGTACAAGTCCCCCTTAACAACCTCAACGGGTTCAAAGATTTCTGCCAAGGCATTGGTGTTTTCAATAACCAGTTTACGAGCTAGTTCTTCTCCCAAAAAGGCAAATTCATCTAACATTTCATTGGTCGTTCTAAAATGAACCTTGGGAAGAGGTGCTGGTTGAGCATGTTCACCATGACCGATAGTTCGGTTAATCATCGCCCCCTGTCCCAAACTACGGACGATAATTTCACGGTAAATTTCTTCTTCTGGTTCGATATAGTGGACATTTCCCGTAGCCAAAACGGGCTTGCCAAGACGGTCGCCGACCTCTATCAAACTCTTGATAATGGTCTGGAGTTCTTCCATATCCTTGACCTGCTCCTTAGCAATCAAGGGAGCATAGATAGCTGGTGGCATGACCTCGATAAAGTCATAATACTTGGCCACCTCAACCGCCGCATCCACACCTTGGGAAACGACTGCATCAAAAACTTCACCTTCAGAGCAAGCTGAACCTAAAATCAAACCTTCCCGATGGGCATCTAAAACCGTTCTCGGAATCCGTGGCACCCCTTCAAAGTACTTAGTATTGGACAAAGAAACCAGTTTAAAGATATTTTTTAAACCTACCTGATTCTTGACATAAATGGTCGCATGCTTAATCCGAGCTTTTTTATAAGAATCTGGACTAATCAAATCAATGTTAAGTCTAGCTAAATCGGTCACACCATGTTTTTCTGCTACCTCTTTGATAAAGATGAAAAGCAGGCGACCTGTAGCTTCCGCATCGTAGTTGGCCATGTGGTGATGTTCTAAGGCCACACCAAAACGCTTGGTCAAAGGCCCCAAACCATGACGTTTATACTCAGGATAGAGATTTCTAGCAAACTCAAGTGTATCAATAACTGGCTGACTAATCTTTGGCAGACCATGACGCTCATAGTTGGCATTCATAAATCCAACGTCAAAGGTCGCATTGTGGGCAACTAAGACCGTATCTTTGCAGAATTCTTGGAATTCTTGCAAAACTTGTTCCAGTGGTTTGGCATTTTTGACATGGTCATCTGTAATTCCAGTCAACTCAGTAGTAAAATCTGACAAGGGATGCCCAGGATTGATAAATTCATCAAATTCGGCAATAACATTCCCCTTGTACATCTTAGAGGCCGCAACCTGAATCAAATCATTATAGATAGCTGAAAGCCCCGTCGTTTCCACGTCAAAGACCACGTAGGTTGCTTCCGACAAGTCCATCTCCACTTCGTTATAGACGATAGGGACACGGTCCTCCACGATATTGGCTTCCATTCCATAGATTAGCTGGATTCCCGCTTTCTTAGCCGCCTTATAGCCGTGTGGGAAGGATTGAACATTCCCGTGGTCCGTGATAGCAATCGCCTTGTGTCCCCACTTAGCAGCTGTCGCAACGATTTCTTCAACCTCTGGTAGAGCATCCATGGTCGACATATTAGTATGAGCATGAAACTCAACCCGCCGTTCTCCTTCTGGCATCAAATCCTTCCGCTCATAGTGAACAACTTCCTGCACATCCTGCACGTTCATAGTTAAATCACGTGTGAAGTTATTCATCTCCACATTCCCACGGACTCGGAGCCAAGAATTTTTCTTGATGAGGTCAAATTTCTGAGCCTCTTCTTCATTCTTAACCCACTTTTGCATAGAAAAACTTGAAGTGTAGTCCGTCATTTTAAAGTTGATCAAAACACGCCCTGTTCTGGTCACTTTTTGCTCCACATCAAAAACAACCCCTTCAAAGACCAAACGATTTTCCTCCGTCGTCACTTCAATCATAGGAGTAATCTCTGCCTTATCCAGCTTCGGTTTAGCTGCAGCTTTTTTAGCTTGAAAATCAAAGGATGGTTTCTCTTCCGCTGGAGGAGGTGCCATCTGTTCTAGTTGTTCCATAGCACGGAGCGCTTCCTCATTGGCCGCTTGAACAATCTGCTCATTTTCAGCATGAAATGCTTCTTCCTGCTCTTGAGTCAGCACATCATTCTTCTCGACTTGACAATTAAAAGTTGGAAAACCAAATTTTTCAAGTTGTTTGGCTAAATTAGGAAGATGATTTTTCTTAAAGTGTTCCTTATCAATCGCCTCAGAGCCTTCAATAAAGAGCTGATTGCCCTCCGCACGAACTTGCAAATTTTGATAAAGGGACTTAAAACCTTGACTAGCACATGGCCCCTCAGAAAAAGCCTCTCTATAATAGGCCTGCAAGAGTTGATTTGAAAATTCTTGAGACAGAGCCTTGATTTCGAAAACAGCTTTATTGCCTGTCTTAGAAAATTCTTCGCTCAAACCTCTCTTTAATTCTAAAAAGATTTCAATCGGTAAAATATTAGAAAATACGAAATGAAACTCCCATACCTTACTAATTTTATGAACCACAACTCGCTCAATATCAGCCTGTGATAAAACAGGAGCCTGTCTCATTTCAGCAGGCATCCCCAGTTGATTCATCAAAATTTCAAAACTATTTGACATTCATTTTCCTCACATTATTCTCCTACTATTTTACCATATTTAGAGGTATTTTCTAAAGACAAAAGGAAGCCACTAAGTGACTTCCTTCTAAAGTGAGGACAGATTAGTCTTCACCTTTGTTTTTCTTAATGATTTCTTCTTGTACTGACTTAGGTACATCTTCGTAGTGGTCAAATACCATCATGAATGTACCACGTCCTTGAGATGCAGAACGAAGAACTGTTGCGTAACCGAACATTTCAGCAAGTGGAACGTAAGCACGAACGATTTGGCTGTTACCATGTGCTTCCATACCATCTACACGTCCACGACGAGCAGTTACGTGACCCATAACATCACCAAGGTTTTCTTCTGGAACAGTGATAGTTACAAGCATCATTGGTTCAAGGATAGCTGGTTGTGCTGATTTAGCAGCTTCTTTAAGGGCAAGTGAAGCCGCGATCTTGAAGGCAGTTTCAGATGAGTCGACATCGTGGTATGAACCATCGTAAAGCTTAGCTTTAACGTCAACCATTGGGTAACCTGCAAGAACACCGTTAGCCATAGATTCTACCAAACCTTTTTCAACCGCTGGGATAAATTCACGAGGAACCACACCACCGACGATTGCGTTTTCGAATTCGAATCCTTTACCTTCTTCGTTTGGAGTAAATTCAATCCATACATCACCAAATTGACCTTTACCACCAGACTGACGTTTGAAGAATCCACGTGCTTGAGTAGAAGCGCGGAATGTTTCACGGTAAGATACTTGAGGAGCACCTACGTTCGCTTCAACTTTGAACTCACGGCGCATACGGTCAACAAGGACGTCAAGGTGAAGCTCACCCATACCAGAGATAACTGTTTCACCAGTTTCAACGTTTGTTTCAACGCGGAATGTTGGATCTTCTTCAGCCAATTTTTGAAGGGCGATACCCATCTTGTCTTGGTCTGCTTTAGATTTTGGCTCAACCATCAATTGGATAACTGGTTCTGGAACGTTGATTGACTCAAGGATGATTTTAGCTTTTTCATCTGTCAATGAGTCACCAGTTGTAGTATCTTTCAAACCAACGGCAGCAGCAATATCACCTGAGTAAACAGTGTCGATTTCTTGACGGCTGTTGGCGTGCATTTGAAGGATACGTCCGATACGTTCACGTTTACCTTTAGAAGTGTTCAATACGTAAGAACCTGATTGAAGCACACCTGAGTACACACGGAAGAATGTCAAACGACCTACGAATGGGTCTGTCATGATCTTGAAGGCAAGAGCTGCAAATGGCTCTTCGTCAGATGCTGGACGAGTTTCTTCAGCGTCTGTATCTGGGTTAATACCTTTGATCGCTGGGATGTCAAGTGGGCTTGGAAGGTAGTCAATAACCGCATCAAGCATCAATTGAACACCTTTGTTTTTGAAGGCAGAACCACACAATACTGGGAAGAATTCAACGTTGATAGTCGCTTTACGGATACCAGCTTTCAATTCTTCGTTAGTGATTTCTTCACCTTCAAGGTATTTCATCATCAATTCTTCGTCAGTTTCAGCAACTGCTTCAATCAATTTTTCACGGTATTCTTGAGCTTGGTCAAGGTATTCAGCTGGGATGTCTTCTTCAAGGATATCTGTACCAAGGTCGTTCGTATAGATTTCAGCTTTCATCTTAATCAAGTCGATGATACCACGGAAGTCATCTTCAGAACCGATTGGCAATTGGATTGGGTGTGCATTTGCTTGAAGACGATCGTGAAGTGTGCTTACAGAGTAAAGGAAGTCAGCACCGATTTTGTCCATTTTGTTGGCAAATACGATACGTGGAACTCCATACTCAGTTGCTTGACGCCAAACTGTTTCAGTTTGAGGCTCAACACCTGATTGTGAGTCAAGAACGGTAACCGCACCATCCAATACACGAAGAGAACGTTGTACTTCGATTGTGAAGTCCACGTGTCCTGGTGTGTCGATGATGTTTACGCGGTGGTTGTTCCATTGAGCTGTTGTTGCAGCAGATGTGATAGTGATACCACGTTCTTGCTCTTGCTCCATCCAGTCCATTTGTGACGCACCTTCGTGAGTTTCACCGATTTTGTGGATTTTACCAGTGTAGTAAAGAATACGCTCAGTAGTTGTTGTTTTACCGGCATCGACGTGAGCCATGATACCGATATTACGAGTTTTTTCAAGTGAAAATTCGCGTGCCATGAGGTTTGTTTCTCCTATTTATTTTTGATTTCTATTCTATTATAACACGATTTTAATAAAAACGGATAGGCAGGACCTACCCGTTCTCAATCTTTTCATGCTATTGTTGGTTTCGACTTACGAGATGGTAAGTTGAGTTATAGCTAATACTAATCGATTTAGCTAATTTGAACCCGGGCTAAAAGCTCGGAAAATAGATAAGCTCTCCTAGAATCTTCGATTCTTCGTCAAGCTTCCTAATTTTCAGTCGCTTTTTTAACGCCCTTAGTATCTTAATCTTACCAACGGAAGTGTGCGAATGCACGGTTAGCTTCAGCCATACGGTGAGTGTCTTCACGTTTCTTAACTGCTGCACCAGTGTTGTTAGCAGCATCCAAGATTTCTTTTGCAAGACGGTCTTGCATTGTGTGTTCACCACGAAGACGAGCGATTGTTACCAACCAACGAAGCCCAAGTGTTGTACGACGTTCTGGACGAACTTCAACTGGGACTTGGTAGTTAGAACCACCAACACGACGTGCACGTACTTCAAGTACAGGCATGATGTTTTCCATAGCTGTTTCAAATACTTCAAGTGCATCGTTGCCAGTAGCTTCTTTGATTTGCTCAAAAGCACCGTAAACGATTGAAGCAGCTGTACCACGTTTACCATCAAGCATAACGCGGTTGATAAGACGAGTAACTAGTTGTGAATTGTAAAGCGGATCTGGCAATACGTCACGTTTTGGAGCTCTATTTTTACGACTCATTTCTCTTTATCCCCTTTCCTTATGCTTTTGGACGTTTAGTACCGTATTTAGAACGGCCTTGTTTACGATCGTTAACACCTGCAGTATCAAGTGCACCACGGACGATATGGTAACGTACCCCTGGAAGGTCTTTTACACGTCCACCACGAAGAAGAACCACGCTGTGCTCTTGCAAGTTGTGTCCGATACCTGGGATGTAGGCAGTAACTTCGATAAGGTTGCTCAAACGTACACGAGCGAATTTACGAAGGGCTGAGTTAGGTTTTTTAGGTGTCATTGTTCCAACACGAGTTGCAACACCACGTTTTTGTGGTGAAGAAACGTTTGTTTGAACTTTTTTATGACTGTTGTAACCAACGTTCAAAGCTGGTGATTTAGATTTTTCTACTTTTGATTTACGCGGTTTGCGAACCAATTGGTTAATTGTAGGCATCTACATACTCCTGTGTTTTTTTATTTTTGGTGATGATACACTTGGTGACAGCTATCATCTGTGTGTACTTTTGCAACATTTGTCAGCACGTCCCTGTACACTTTTGAGAGACCAAAAGTAAAAAGTACCGTCTATTATTGTAACAAAATTTTCCCTTGCTTGTCAAGATGTTTTTCTTTTTTATTGCTAATCTTTTCACTGGCTAACTTCTCAAACTAACTTCCACTTGATTAGCCGAAGTGGAAATTAGTCTAAAACGGATTTTTATGGTGGAATTAAGTGTGAGACTTTCCGTTCCATCGTTGAGAAGATGGGAAAAGGTCCGTCAACGATTTCAAAGGAAATTAAGCGCAATCGCATCATGCATCCAACATCCGTCAAATCTGATTGCACGGATTGCCCACTTCTCAAAAAGCTCCTTATGTCTGTAACAACGCGTTTTTCTCATACTAAAAGCTAGGTTGTGGAAAACTGGAAGTTAGTTTTATATTGAATTGAAATAAGACATGAACAAATCTATTGGGAAAGTCAACTTAATTTCTAGAAATGTTTTAATAGCAGCAACGTACTATTCTAGTTTCAAGCTGCTATAGAAGTTACCCTTTTCATTCTCTCAAAAGTCAATCATAAAAGAGGAGAAATCGAAGTTCCTCCTCTTCACTGTTTACTATCGAATCAAGTAAATCAAATCGTTACTCATTCACAATTTTTTCATCAACTTTAGGGTTTAGAGTTGTTCCCCAATGTGTAATTGTACGCTGTTGTACTAGTGGTAAGTCTGTGCGGTTGTAAACTGTACGCCATGGTTCCCATACAAGACCCGTCTTTTCTTGAACCTTGATGCGAAGATTACGGACATTTCCTTTAAATTGAATCTCTGTTTGGAAGCCTGAAGTTCTGTTTTTTCCGTTATCTTCCCATTGACGTGAACGGATTTCTGGATTTCCTTGTTCATCATATGTAATTTCATCCCAATAGATGTAGTAACGCGCAACATAAGCACCCTTATGATGAAGTTTCAAGAAGCCATTTTTGTAAGAAGTAACCTTCGTTTCGATATAGTCTGTACTATTTTGTAAAGTTGCTTGGGCATTATCTTTTAGGAAGGCAGTCTTATATGAGATTGGCACAGCTGGACTTTGAGCGCTAAAGTTAGCTCCTTCTCTGATGAGTTCCTTCAAGTTTTCGACTGTTCCTGTGACAACTTTGGCGGCACCGCTAGCATTACCTCCTACAATTACCGCTGTTACAGAAGTATTCTTCAATAGACGGCTCCATTCAGAATTTGGAGCAATTGTTGCGCCTTTGATAACCGCATTGATAGCTGCTTTTAATTCAGTAGACTTACTTGTTGACTCAAACTTAACATAGATTTGACGTCCGTAAGAAACGTTTGATACATATACAGGTGGAGTTTGTGAATCAACGCCTCTTTGTTTTAAATCTTCAGGTGTCAAACTCTTGTCAAATACAGCCGCTGGATTGGTCGGTGCATCAAATGTCGCTGTATAGTAGATTTGTTTGAAGTTTACAACTTCAATTTGCTTTTCACCCTTTTGCACAGCCTCAAAGTCAATCTTGAGCGGTGCACCTGCTTTTTCAAAGTCTGCACCAAATTTTGCTTTCAATTGGTTCATGCTATAGGCTGTAGTTGATTCATACTGAACACGGGCAGGAACGGAATGGCTAGATGAGTAATTCTTTGTCCATCTTTCAACCAAGGTATTCATCGCAGACTGCATACCACTAGTTGTAGGATCTGCTTCAATTCGGCTGTCAGACTGAATCATACCAGGTAAATCGACGCTGACTGTCCCCTTTGCACGGGCAAGACTAATCAATTCTGGCTGATTTTCTAGCAGATTTTGGTTTGCCTTATACAAGCCACCTAGGAAGACATTTTGATTTCCATTGATGGAAACATCTGCTGTGCCTGTAGAGAGGGTTTTCTTGATTTTTTCTACAACGACAAACTCTCCATTTTGTTCCTTAGCACTTGTGTTGTAGCGATTTTCTAAGGTTTCTCCTTTGCGAGTTAAAATATCCAAAGGATTATAAGTCAAGCCAAAAAGGTAGTCTTTCAGTGCTGATGTTTGATCTACTACTGGTGCAGTTCTATCCTGTCCAACTTGAGTTGTTGCTGAACGGAATACTTCCACTTCTGCCAAACTCAATGGGGTATTTTTAGTTTTCAACTCCACTTTTACATAACGAGCGCCTTTGGCGGTGAAGAAAACTTCAAGTTCTGCCTTCCCATTCAAACTATCAAAGTGTTGACGAGCAACTTCTTGTTTTGCTTCATTTAACAAAACAACATCAAAATTGGAAAGACGATTAGCTACATTCCCATCTCCACGATTGTAAAGTTTAACTTTTCCAACATTCTCTGTTTTTCCAAGATCAACTTGCCACCAAGCATTGTCTTCAAAGTTTGTATGCGTTACAGAATGGTGCCCATAATCACTATCAACATTACCATCCACTGCTCGTGTAGCAGCTCCTCCATAAGCAGTAGAACTTTGACTAGCTTGTTTTCCACGAGCAATGTTTTCTGTCTCAACTGGACGATTCCCTTGCTCTGTAGCCAAAGCTACTCCCTGAGCGTTCAATAAAAAGGCCGCAACAACAGCACTACACACACCGAGTCCACACTTTTTGACAAAGCGATGCAAACGTTTTTCTTGATTCATTCCTTATTCCTCCGTTTTTAAATGAATACGTTTTCCTATTTGTTTATAGTCTATCAAATTTCAAGTAAAAGTCAAGCACAAACCAGCAAAAAAGTCAAGAAAATAAGAAGAAAACGTTTGCTGAATTTTTCTGATATTTTCTTTAGATTTCCAGTAAATACTATAGTTTGGAAACTAGATAAAACTTGAGAAGCGCTAGCTTTTTCTCTTCCTATTTATAGTTTCGCTAGATGAACTTTTTAAAGAAATATTAGAGAGCAATTTCTGAATAAAAATAGCTGAGAACACATCCTCTTCCTAATAATACGTCTTGTCTTATGTGACATTTTTATACTCTTCGAAAATCTCTTCAAACCACGTCAACGTCGCCTTGCCGTACTCAAGTACAGCCTGCGGCTAGTTTCCTAGTTTGCTCTTTGATTTTCATTGAGTATTATCTCCATCATTTATACTGATATATAAAATAGTACGGAAAACTTCTCAAAAGTAAGAATTTCTTTTACAAATCAAAGAAAACGCTTGCACTATTTCCTACTGCATGCTATACTGGTATAAAAATTTATTGATTGGAGAATCATTATGAGAAAAACACCAGCTCAAACTGAGAAAAAAATGGTCTACAGCATCCGTTCCCTCAAAAATGGAACTGGTTCTGTCCTTATCGGCGCAAGCCTTGTCCTACTTGCCATGGCCACACCAACTATCTCAGCCGACGAAAGTACAACAACCACTAACGAACCCAGCAACGGAAATACAACCATCCTTGCCCAACCTCTTACTGATACAGCAGCTGGCTCTGGTAAGAAGGAAAGTGATATTTCTTCACCCGAAAATGCAAACGCTTCCCTAGAGAAAAAAGAAGAAAAACCTGTAACAGAGCCAACTACTCCTGTTGCAAGCCCAGCCGATTCAGCACCGCAAACCGGACAAGATCGTTCAAGTGAGCCAACTACTTCTACTAGTCCAGTAGCAACTGAAACTAAGGCAGAAGAACCCATCGAAGACAACTACTTCCGTATCCATGTCAAAAAACTTCCTGAAGAAAACAAGGATGCTCAAGGACTATGGACTTGGGACGATGTTGAAAAACCATCTGAAAACTGGCCTAACGGAGCCTTGTCCTTTAAGGATGCCAAAAAAGATGACTACGGCTATTACCTAGATGTCAAATTAAAGGGAGAACAAGCCAAGAAAATTAGCTTCCTCATCAATAATACAGCTGGAAAAAATCTAACCGGCGATAAATCTGTAGAAAAACTAGTTCCACAAATGAACGAGGCTTGGTTAGACCAAGATTACAAGGTTTTCTCTTACGAACCACAACCTGCAGGAACTGTTCGCGTCAACTACTACCGCACAGATGGCAACTATGACAAGAAATCTCTCTGGTACTGGGGAGATGTGAAAGAGCCAAGTAGTGGTGAATGGCCTAACGGAACAGACTTTACGGCTACTGGCAAATATGGTCGCTATATCGATATTCCACTCAAAGATGCAGCTAAAGATCTTGGATTTTTATTACTAGACAGAAAGAAACAAGGAGACGACGTGAAAATCCGTAAAGAAGATTATAAGTTCACAGATTTGAAAAATCATAGCCAAATTTTCCTAAAAGACGATGACGAATCGATTTACACAAATCCATACTATGTCCATGATATCCGTATGACAGGAGCCCAACACGTAGGCACTTCTAGCATTGAAAGTAGTTTTTCAACACTTGTCGGTGCTAAAAAAGAGGATATCCTCAAGCACTCCAACATCACTAATCACCTAGGAAACAAGGTAGCTATCACCGATGTTACAATCGATGAAGCTGGTAAGAAAGTGACCTACAGCGGAGATTTCTCTGACACAAAACATCCCTATACTGTTAGCTACAATTCCGACCACTTCACTACCAAAACAAGCTGGCGTCTGAAAGATGAGACTTACAGTTATGATGGCAAACTGGGAGCTGACCTAAAAGAAGAAGGAAAACAAGTTGATTTGACCCTTTGGTCACCAAGTGCTGATAAGGTTTCTGTCGTTGTCTACGACAAGAATGACCCTGACAAAGTAGTTGGAACTGTCGCTCTTGAAAAAGGGGAAAGAGGAACTTGGAAACAAACTCTAGATAGCACAAACAAATTAGGAATCACGGATTTCACTGGATACTATTATCAATACCAAATCGAGCGTCAAGGGAAAACTGTTCTTGCACTCGATCCTTACGCTAAATCTCTCGCTGCTTGGAACAGCGATCTTGCAAAAACAGACGCTTCCCATAAAGTGGCTAAAGCTGCCTTTGTAGATCCAGCCAAACTAGGACCGCAAGACTTAACTTATGGTAAGATTCACAACTTCAAGACTCGTGAAGATGCCGTTATCTACGAAGCTCATGTGCGTGACTTCACTTCAGATCCTGCCATCGCAAAAGATTTGACTAAGCCATTTGGTACTTTTGAAGCCTTTATCGAAAAACTAGACTACCTCAAAAACTTGGGTGTAACCCACATCCAGCTCCTTCCAGTCTTGTCTTACTACTTTGTCAATGAGTTGAAGAACCACGAACGCTTATCTGACTATGCTTCAAGCAACAGCAACTACAACTGGGGATATGACCCTCAAAACTACTTCTCATTGACTGGTATGTACTCAAGCGATCCTAAGAATCCAGAAAAACGAATCGCAGAATTCAAAAACCTCATCAACGAAATCCACAAACGTGGCATGGGAGCCATCCTGGACGTAGTGTATAACCATACAGCCAAAGTCGATATTTTTGAAGACCTAGAGCCAAACTACTACCACTTTATGGATGCTGACGGAACACCTCGAACTAGCTTTGGTGGTGGACGTTTGGGGACAACTCACCATATGACCAAACGCCTCCTAGTTGACTCTATCAAATATCTAGTTGATACCTACAAAGTGGATGGCTTCCGTTTCGATATGATGGGAGACCATGATGCCGCTTCTATCGAAGAAGCCTACAAGGCTGCACGCGCCCTCAATCCAAATCTCATCATGCTAGGTGAAGGTTGGAGAACCTATGCTGGTGATGAAAATATGCCTACTAAAGCTGCTGACCAAGATTGGATGAAACATACCGATACTGTCGCTGTCTTCTCAGACGACATCCGTAACAACCTCAAATCTGGTTATCCAAATGAAGGTCAACCTGCTTTTATCACAGGTGGCAAACGTGATATCAACACTATCTTCAAAAATCTGATTGCTCAACCAACCAACTTTGAAGCAGACAGCCCTGGAGATGTCATCCAATACATCGCAGCCCATGATAACTTGACCCTCTTTGACATCATCGCTCAGTCTATTAAAAAAGACCCAAGCAAGGCCGAGAACTATGCTGAAATCCACCGTCGTTTGCGACTTGGAAATCTCATGGTCTTAACAGCTCAAGGAACTCCATTTATCCACTCTGGTCAGGAATATGGTCGCACCAAACAATTCCGTGACCCAGCCTACAAGACTCCAGTAGCAGAGGACAAAGTTCCAAACAAATCTCACTTATTGCGTGATAAGGACGGCAATCCATTTGACTATCCTTACTTCATCCATGACTCTTACGATTCTAGCGATGCTGTCAACAAATTTGACTGGACTAAAGCTACAGATAGAAAAGCATATCCTGAAAATGTCAAGAGTCGTGACTATATGAAAGGGTTGATTGCCCTTCGTCAATCTACAGATGCCTTCCGACTCAAGAGTCTTAAAGATATCAAAGACCGTGTTCGTCTCATCACTGTCCCAGGCCAAAATGGCGTGGCAAAAGAGGACGTAGTGATTGGTTACCAAATCACTGCTCCAAATGGAGATATCTACGCAGTCTTTGTCAATGCGGACGAAAAAGCTCGCGAATTTAATTTGGGAACTGCCTTTGCACATCTAAGAAATGCTGAAGTTTTAGCAGATGAAAACCAAGCAGGACCAGTTGGAATTGCCAACCCGAAAGGACTTGAATGGACTGAAAAAGGCTTGAAATTGAATGCCCTTACAGCTACTGTTCTTCGAGTCTCTCAAAGCCGTCCAGCTATGGAAGATAAACCAAAATCTGACCTTCCGAATTCTAGACAAGAACAAGGTCAAGGTCAAGAGCACAGTACAAGCAATATTCCAAACCTATCAAACAAACCTGAACATCAAAATCCAGATCCAGCTCCAGATCCACAAGCTAAATCTGATTCTGCAAAACCAGATGCGAAAGTAGCTGATACAGAAGATAAACCTAGCCAAGCTCCAACTGATTCACAAACTACACAAGTTTCACAACCAGCACAAGAAGCACAACCATCATCTGTAAGTGAAGCTATTCAAAACGGAGCTGTAGAAAACTCTAGCAAGGAAAATATACCTGCAACCCCAGCTAAACAAGCTGAACTTCCAAATACAGGAACCAAAAACGATCACAAACTCCTGTTGGCAGGAATCAGCCTCCTTGCCCTTCTAGGTCTCGGGTTCTTGCTAAAAAACAAAAAAGAGAACTAAACTAGCCCTCCTATAGAACAATCCCCCAAGCATTAAGTCTAGGGGGATTATTTTTTGTACAATATTTGTGGTTATAATACATTTGATTAGTATTTTTTATTAAACCTCTTTCATGGCAAAGTAAGCCCGAACTTTGGGTGCTACTTGTGTTCCGAAGAGTTCAATAGCTCTTAGAACTTGTTCATGAGGCATAGAACCAAGCGGTAGATGGAGCATGAAACGGTCCAAACCTAAATCCTCTATCATGCGAATCAATTTTTCTGCCACCTGATCTGGATTACCCACAAACATAGCACCATTTGGCCCAACTTGCTCCAAATATTGCTCATAACGCAACTCCTGCCAATGCGGACGGTCTTTGGAAATAGCATCCACCACTTGCTTGGTTGGATGGAAATAATCTTTCACCGCCTGCTCGCCATCTTCAGCAATCCAGCCCCAAGAATGGGCTCCAACCTTTAGTTCATGACTGGCATGACCCGCTTCGCTCCCAATCTCACGATAAGCCTGAATCAACTTTTTAAAATAACGCGGATTGCCACCAATAATGGCATAAACAATCGGTAGGCCTGCCTGAGCAATCTTCACTGTTGATTCGACATGACCACCTGTCGCTATCCACAAGGGTAATTTGTCCTGAACTGGACGAGGATAAACTTCTTTGCCAGAGATTGTTTGGGTCAAGCGACCTTGCCAATCTAGTTTTGTCTTCTCATTGACTAATTGAAGCAAGTCTAATTTCTCATCAAAAAGGGCTTCGTAGTCTTTCAAATCATATCCAAACAAGGGAAAAGATTCCGTGAAAGAACCCCTTCCAGCCATAATCTCTGCACGTCCATTAGACAAGGCATCGATAGTGGCATACTGTTGGAACAACCGAATAGGATCCATACTTGAGAGAATGCTGACTGCACTGGTCAAACGGATTTTCTTGGTATTAACTGCCCCAGCGGCCAGAACAATCTCTGGGGCTGATACTGCAAAATCTTCTCGATGGTGCTCCCCAACCCCATACACATCCAAACCAACCTTGTCAGCCAGCTCAATCTCCGCCACCAACTGGCGAATACGTTCGGCATGACTATAAGTCTGTCCAGTCCCTTCAAGCTCCGTTGTTTCCCCAAATGTTGAAATTCCCAATTCTACCATTGCGATTCTCCCTGTCTATTTCTGTCCTTCATTTTGAAAAATTATTCTAACACGAAACTTGAGTACAAGCAACCCATTTGCTCATTAGAAAAAGCCTAGATAACTAGACTTTTTTAGCTTATTCTACCGTTACTGACTTGGCAAGGTTACGTGGTTTATCCACATCAAGCCCACGGTGTAGGGTTGCAAAGTAAGCGACTAATTGCGTTGGCACGACCATCGAAATTGGTGAGAGGTAAGGATGTACGGTCGTAAGGACGATATCGTCTGTCTCTTTAGCAACATTTTCTTCTGCGATAGTGAGGACTTTGGCACCACGGGCTGCCACTTCTTGGATATTTCCACGAGTGTGGTTGGCAAGGACTGGATCTGACAAGAGGGCCAAAACTGGCGTTCCTTCTTCAATCAAGGCAATAGTTCCATGCTTAAGTTCTCCTGCCGCAAAGCCTTCACACTGGATATAAGAAATCTCTTTAAGTTTGAGACTTGCTTCCATGGCTACATAGTAATCTTGACCACGTCCGATGTAAAAGGCGTTACGAGTTGTTTCAAGAAGATCACGAACCTTGGCTTCAATGGTTTCTTTCTCTGAAAGAGTTGATTCGATAGACTGAGCTACGATTGACAACTCATGAACTAAATCAAAGGCTTGCGCTTTGGTATTGCCATTTGCTTCTCCGACTGCTTTTGCAAGGAAGGCAAGAGCTGCAATTTGCGCTGTATAGGCCTTGGTCGATGCCACGGCAATTTCAGGACCTGCATGAAGAAGCATGGTATGGTTAGCTTCACGAGAAAGAGTTGAGCCTGGTACGTTTGTCACTGTCAAGCTTGGGATTCCCATTTCATTAGCCTTAACCAAAACCTGACGGCTATCCGCTGTTTCACCAGACTGACTGATAAAGATGAAGAGCGGTTTCTTGCTGAGAAGTGGCATACCATAGCCCCACTCAGATGAGATTCCAAGTTCAACTGGTGTATCTGTCAATTCTTCCAACATTTTCTTAGAAGCAAATCCTGCGTGGTAAGATGTCCCAGCTGCAAGGATGTAGATACGGTCTGCGTCTTGAACAGCCTGGATGATAGCTGGGTCTACGACAACTTGACCAGCCTCATCTGTGTAGGCTTGGATGAGTTTACGCATAACCGTTGGTTGCTCATCGATTTCCTTAAGCATATAGTAAGGGTAAGTTCCCTTACCGATATCAGACAAGTCAAGTTCCGCAGTATAGCTAGCACGTTCACGACTGTTGCCATCATAGTCTTGAACTTCCACACTATCAGCCTTGACGATTACCAACTCTTGGTCATGAATTTCCATGTATTGGTTGGTCTCACGAATCATAGCCATAGCATCTGAGCAAACCATGTTATAGCCTTCCCCAAGACCAATCAAAAGTGGAGATTTGTTCTTAGCCACGTAAATGACTTCAGAGTCTTGTGAGTCAACCAAGGCAAAAGCATAAGAACCACGGATGATGTGAAGAGCTTTTTTGAAGGCTTCAAGAACTGAGAGGCCTTCTTCTTCCGCAAATTTTCCAATCAAGTGAACTGCGATTTCCGTATCTGTTTGCCCCTTGAAGTGGTGTCCTGCAAGGTATTCTTCCTTGATTTCAAGATAGTTCTCAATGACCCCATTGTGAACCAAGACAAAACGTTCTGTCTCAGAGCGGTGTGGGTGAGCATTGTCCTCAGTTGGTTTCCCGTGAGTTGCCCAACGAGTATGTCCGATACCAGTTGTTCCCTCAACACCAGCTGTCTTAGCAGACAATTCTGCAATACGGCCAACCGCCTTAACCAGATGGTTTTCAGCACCACCTAGGACAAAAATCCCCGCAGAATCATAGCCACGGTATTCGAGCTTTTCCAGCCCTTGAATCAAAATATCAGTTGCATTTGTGTTTCCAACAACACCAACAATTCCACACATAGTATATACGACACAGACCAGCTGTGCTTTCTCCTTAAATTGGTATAGTCTAATTCCTCTTTTATAGAATCAGCAAAAACAGTATATACTTGTTTCTTTCACTTGTCAAGAGTAAAAATTGGTATAGTTCATATCAACTTCTTGTAAACAAAAAACTCTGACCAATTAGGATAATCAGTCAGAGTCCTTTTTAAAATCCATTATTATCGCTTAGTTCCTTGAACCAGTGCCCTGATTTCTTCAGACGGCGTTCTTGCGTTTCCAAGTCTAATTCGACCAAACCATAGCGATTTTTATAGCTATTGAGCCATGACCAGCAATCGATAAAGGTCCAGATTAAGTATCCTTTACAGTTGGCTCCGTCTTCAATGGCACGGTGCAGTTCACGAAGATGACCTTTTACAAAGTCAATACGATAATCATCTTGAATCATCCCATCTTGACGGAATTTTTCCTCTCCTTCAACACCCATACCATTCTCTGTCAACATCCACTCGATATTACCATAATTTTCCTTGATATTTTGGGCAATGTCATAAATCCCTTGCTCATAAATCTCCCAGCCACGATGAGGATTGATTTTACGTCCAGGCATAACATAAGGTTCGTAAAAATGTTCTGGTAAGAGTGGACTCTCTGGATGCTTAGCAAATCGAGGAGCCATAACACGCAAAGGTTGATAGTAGTTGACACCAAGGAAGTCCACCGTATTGTCACGAATGAGCTCCAACTCCTCCTCTGTAGCATCAGGCAAGAGACCGTGTTCATGCAAGATTTCTACTAACTCCTGTGGATAAGTACCCAAAACGGACGGATCTAAGAAAGATTGGGCCTGAAAAAGGTCCGCAATACGAGCAGCCTTAACATCAGCAGGATGCTGGCTACGTGGATAAGCCGGTGTCAAGTTGAGGACAATCCCAATCTTGGAGTCTGGCAAAAGTTCATGACAAGCCTTAACCGCCCGACTGCTAGCCAATTGTGTATGATAAGCTACTTTAACGGCTGCCTCTGCATCCACCTTATGTGGATAATGGGCATCGTAAAAATAGCCAAACTCTACAGGAACGATGGGCTCGTTAAAGGTAATCCATTGATCCACTAAATCTCCATAAGTCTCAAAACAAAAACGAGCATAGTCTTCATAGGCTGAGACAGTCGCCTTATTTTCCCAACCATCACCATCTTCTTGAAGGGCAAAAGGCAAATCAAAATGATAAAGATTGACTAAAAGACGAATCCCTTTGGCCTTAATAGCCTCAAAAACCTTACGGTAAAAGTCTACACCTTGAGGATTGAATTTTCCACGCCCTTGTGGAAAAATCCGTGACCACTGAATAGAAGTTCGAAAGGCAGTGTGACCAGTCTCTAACAAAAGCTCAATATCCTGCTCCCAATTCTCATAAAAGGTCGATGTCTTATCTGGACCAATCCCATTATAGTAACGATTTGGCTCCACTTGGTACCAATAATCCCAGAGATTATCTCCCTTACCGTCACCAGCTACACGTCCTTCTGTTTGTGGTCCAGAAGTAGAGGATCCCCAGACAAAATCCTTTGGAAATCTTAGCATACATTTACCTCTTTATCTACTCATTTTTCCCATTATACAGAAAAAACAAGGTAAAAACTAGTTACATTTTTTCCTTGTTTTTCTTCTGATTATAGTTTTTATTTCTTGCTGAGAATTTCAAGCGTTTCAAGTAAGTTATCTGCATGAACTTCGATGGTGTCACCAGTCGCTTTAATCTTCACTTCTACGATGCCATCGGCCGCTTTTTTACCAACAGTAATACGGATCGGCAATCCAATCAAGTCGCTATCACTGAATTTGACTCCGACACGTTCGTTACGGTCATCCGTCAAGACTTCGTAACCTGCTCCCATCAAGCTTGCTTCAAGTTTTTCTGTCAAGACTTGCGCTTCTTCGTCCTTGACATTGACAGTGATCAAGTGAACATCAAATGGCGCCAATTCTTTAGGGAAGTTGATTCCCCAAGCGTAACGGTATTCACCTTTTGGCGTTTTGTTAACAAAGAGGCGAGCGTGTTGCTCCATCACTGCTGAAAGGAGACGGCTAACACCGATACCGTAACATCCCATGATGATTGGCACAGCGCGACCATTTTCATCCAAAACATCTGCTCCCATGCTTGCTGAATAGCGAGTGCCGAGTTTAAAGATGTGACCAATTTCGATACCACGCGCAAAGTTAAGGACACCTTGTCCGTCTGGAGAAATTTCACCCTCACGAACTTCACGGATATCCACATATTCTGCAGTAAAATCACGACCTGGATTC
The DNA here is from genome assembly GCF_013276625.1 of Streptococcus sp. 9903. Taxonomy (NCBI): domain Bacteria; kingdom Bacillati; phylum Bacillota; class Bacilli; order Lactobacillales; family Streptococcaceae; genus Streptococcus; species Streptococcus sp. 9903. The sequence goes on from NZ_VMLI01000005.1 coordinate 22,754, forward strand.
ACACCAGTCAAGTGGTAGCCATCTTCGTTAGCACCGACCACTGCATTGCGAACATCTTGCACCTTACGGTCTGCGATGATTTTAATATTCTCTGGCAAACCAACTGGTCCAAGTGAACCGAACCCTGCTTGAACAAGATTCGCCACTTCTTCTTCACTAGCAACGTCAAAGAAATCTGCTCCCAAATGGTTTTTCAACTTAACTTCGTTGAGTTGGTCATTTCCAACTAGAAGGGCCGCAACAAGTTCACCATCTGCCATGTAGAAGAGGGTTTTGATCGTTTGTTCTTCTGGAACATTGAGGAAGGCTGCAACTTCATCAATTGATTTAACATCTGGTGTTGCAACACGAGTCACTTCTTCTTCAGCGACAACACGGTTGCTTGGTTTGTACTCGTTTGTTGCCATTTCCAAGTTAGCCGCATAGCTAGATTCACTTGAGTAAGCAATGGTATCTTCACCAGAAACCATCCATTTGAGCAATTCTGCCTTGATTTCTTCTTGCACCTCTGCAGGAATCTCATCAAATGAGGCAACTGACTTGTCCAAGACAACCCAGCGGTCAAGGTCTGTACGGGCAGGTGTAATGGCCATAAATTCTTGGCTGTCCTTACCACCCATGGCTCCACCGTCACCGATGATAGCCTTGAAATCTAAACCACTACGAGTAAAAATACGCTCATAAGCAGCCTTGTACTCATCGTAAACACTGTCCAAGCTATCATAGTTAGCGTGGAAACTGTAAGCATCCTTCATGATAAACTCACGTGTACGGAGAAGTCCATTACGTGGGCGTTTTTCATCACGATACTTAGGCTGGATTTGATAAAGATTAAGTGGCAATTGCTTGTAAGACTTAACAGAATCACGGACAATAGCTGTAAAGGTTTCTTCGTGAGTTGGACCTAGGATAAAGTCTGATTTTTCACGGTTTTTTAGTTTATAAAGGTCCTCACCATAAGTTTCGTAACGACCTGATTCGCGCCACAATTCTGCACTAAGAAGGGCAGGAGCCAACATCTCAACTGCACCAATCTTATCAAATTCTTGGCGCATGATGTTTTTAGCTTTTTCAATCACACGGTTGGCAAGTGGTAGATAAGAATAAACACCTGCTGAGACTTGACGAACATAACCAGCTCGCAACATAAGAGCATGGCTAATAACTTGAGCATCGCTTGGCATTTCGCGAAGCGTTGGGATAGGCATTTTACTTTGTTTCATAATATTCCTCGATTATCTAAAAAAGAGTCGCATGATGTCATTCCAGGTCACAGCAATCATCAAGACAACCATGATGACCACTCCGGCCAAGGTGACATAGGTTTCAATTTCTTGTTTCAATGGTTTGCGGCGAATGGCTTCCAGGATATTGAGCACAATCTTACCACCATCCAGAGCTGGAATCGGAATAAGATTAAAAATCCCGATATTGATAGAAATCATTGCCAAGAAGTACAAGACATTCTCAATTCCATTTTTAGCGGCATCACTACTTGCCTTAAAGATGGCAACAGGTCCACCCAGCTTGTTCAAATCCGGTTGGAAAATCAGATTTTTCAGAGCTGATAGGATTCGGAGAGCCGAGTCGGCTGCAGTTGTAAAACCACCTACAAACATGGATAGAAAATCTGACTTAATTCCCGGTTGAACACCTAGAAGGTAACGGCCTTGACTTTCTTCCGGAGTAACCGTAACTTGTTTGTCACTACCCTTTTCAGAAATAGTCACATCCAAGGTCGGGGCTGTCTTATCTTTGGTTTCTGTTTCCACAGCCTGAATCAAACTTTCCCAGTTGCTAACCTCATGTGAGTCAATCTTGGTAATTTGTGCCGTTTCTGGCACTCCCACCTTAGCCAAGGCCCCTTGGGGCATGATATGAAACTGGTTGGTATCAACATCTCTGACACCACCCTGCATGAAGATTAAAATCCAGAAAACAACGACACCTAAGATAAAGTTATTCATAGGGCCTGCAAAGTTGGTAATGAGTTTCCCCCAGATAGTCGCATTTTGATATTGAACATCTAAAGGTGCAATCCGAACCTCAGTTCCATCTGCTTCTACAACCGTTGCATCGTGATCCACTGCAAAAGTTTTTTCTTCTTCCAGAACCAATCCTTTGATAAAGAGCTTGTCTTCAAAGTCAAACTGGGTCACCTGCATAGGAAGAGCTGTTTGATCCAATTTTTTACCTGAGAGATTGATTCGTTTAACCTTACCATCATCAGCAAGAGTCAAACTGACAGGCGTTCCTGTCTTGATTTCAGTTGTATCATCACCCCAACCTGCCATACGAACGTAGCCACCCAAAGGCAAGATCCGAATGGTATAGGCCGTTCCATCCTTGCCAATGTGAGCAAAGATTTTAGGTCCCATTCCAATGGCAAATTCACGCACTAGAATTCCTGATTTCTTGGCAAAGTAGAAGTGTCCGAACTCGTGCACCACTACAATAATCCCAAAAACCAGAATAAAGGTTAAAATTCCGAGCATAGTATTTCCTCCGTCTTTTGATTAAAAGAGTCCAAACAAGTGCATGATTGGAAATACAAGCAACATACTATCGAAACGATCCAAAACACCACCATGTCCAGGGATAAATTTCCCAGAATCCTTGACACCAAAGTGACGCTTAATCGAACTTTCTAGTAAATCACCAAATTGTCCAGCAATGCTAAAGAAAATAGCAAAGACCGACATCTTGTACATTCCATACGGAAGAGCAACTGTACTGTCAAACATCATAAAGATGATGGTTACTAAAATAGCACCTAAAATACCACCCAAGGCACCCTCAAAGGTTTTGTTTGGAGAAACGGTCGGAGCTAATTTTCGTTTACCATAGTTCATACCAACAAGATAGGCACCACTGTCTGTCGCCCAAACAATACACAAGGCCAATAGAGCCTTATCTAAACCTGCAACGCGAGCATCTAGTAAGGCATTAAATCCAAAGCCAACATAGAAACTCATAGCAAGAGGGAAAACAGCGTCCTCAATCGTATAAGACTTGCTAAAAACGGTCGTTCCTAACATGATTGAAATCAAAACACTATAAGCAACCACATTCCCATCAACTGGCAAAAAAGTCAGGTAATTCTCCAAGGGAATGGTCAAGGCAAAGGTTGCAAAGAGGGTCAAGAGGCCCTCCATCGTCATGGTCTCTAAACCTCTCATCTTCAAAAGTTCATGCATGGCTAGCATGGCTATGATTCCAATTGCTATCTGAAGCAAGAGGCCCCCAATCATTAAAATTGGTAGGAAAATAGCCAGGGCAATCCCCGCAAACAAGGTTCTTTTCTGTAAATCCTGTGTCATATTTCCTCCTAAACTCCTCCAAATCGGCGATGACGACGATTGTAGGCAAGAATGGCTTCCTGCAAGGCCGCCTCGTCAAAATCAGGCCACAAGGTATCCGTAAAATAGAGCTCACTATAGGCTCCCTGCCATGGAAGGAAATTGCTCAAACGCAATTCTCCACTAGTACGGATAATCAAGTCTGGATCTCGTACATCCTTAGGCAAATGCTGGGTGAAGAGATAGTTGCCAATCAATTCCTCTGTGATGTCACCTGGGTTGATTTTGGCATCTAAAACATCCTGAGAAATCAACTTAAGAGCCTGTGTAATCTCAGCACGTCCACCATAGTTGAGGGCAAAATTAAGAATTAATCCTGTGTTGTTCTTAGTTAATTCCTCAGCCTTGGTCAGAGCTTCAAAGGTTTGCTTAGGCAGGCGGTCCGTTTCCCCAATCATTTGAATCTTAACATTATTCGCATGCAATTCCGGGACATAATTATCATAAAACTCTACTGGCAAGTTCATGATAAACTTGACTTCCTGATCTGGACGGGTCCAATTTTCCGTAGAAAAAGCATAGACCGTAATCACCTTAACCCCCAGTTTGTTGGCTGCCTTGGTCACAGTTTGCAATGCTTCCATGCCCGCCTTGTGTCCGAAGACTCGCGGTTGCATACGTTTTTTAGCCCAACGGCCATTGCCATCCATGATGATGCCGATATGAGCAGGAACCTGTGTCGGAACCTCTACTTCCACAGCCTTATCTTTCTTAAAAAATCCAAACATGATCTTATTCCTATTCAAAAATCTATCGTTTCATTATACCATATTTCCCTATTTTCTTCTATCACTAAGCTATTTATACTCTTCGAAAATCTCTTCAAACCACGTCAGCTCTATCTGCAACCTCAAAACAGTGTTTTGAGCAACCTGCGGTTATCTTCCTAGTTTGCTCTTTGATTTTCATTGAGTATTATTCTCAGGCACAAAGCCCATTTTTCAAAAAAATAAGTCGCCTGATTGGGCGACTCTATCTTATAGGGAGATTATTATGAAAAAGTTTTAGGAGTTTAAGTTAAGGTCTTCTTAACTTATGGACTTAGTATACACTTCCTAGCTTAAAGTTTCCTTAAGTATTTTTAAAAATCAAATTTTTCCATTTTTCCTGCCAATTTTTCTTGGATAATCGTGTTTGATAGAGAACCATTCGGTCTTGATTCTCTAAAAAATAAGGAGTTGGACGAACTTGAAAATTCAAAATATCCTCCAAACCATAAGGTGCATAGAGTTCAAAATCTAATTCTTCATTCAAGCGCAGTCCAACTGCCGTACACCGTTCTGGATACTTACTCATAGCATCACAAGAGCTGCTATAGGGAGCAGTATGAGGGCTGTGCTGGTGCATATAGACCTGATTTTTCAACTCCCACTGGTACTGAGGAAAATCCGCTCTCAGCTTTTTCTCCAGTAATAAGGTCTCCTCATAAGAAATATCCGGATCAAAGAAAATCACATCTACATCTGTTTCACAGTCAAAAGGGGATTTGTCTGACAAGAGATTCCAGATGAAATTTCTGACAGAACCCGCTGCCAACCACGAGTCTTTTAAGCCAAGATCTCGGATGATAGTCAGAATAGCCATCATATCTGAATTTTTTCTAAAAGCCTCTAGAATTTCTTGCTTATTTTTCATTGTACTCATACCCCAAATGATCATATGCCTTAGCAGTCGCCACCCGTCCAGAACGTGTCCGCATGATAAAACCTTTTTGAATCAAGTAAGGCTCATACATGTCTTCGACAGTCTCGCGCTCCTCGGCAATATTAACAGAAAGAGTTCCTAAGCCGACAGGGCCACCACCGTACATCTCAATCATGGTCCGGAGAATTTTTTGGTCCACATAGTCCAAACCTTCATGGTCAACATCCAGCATAGTCAAAGCCTTATCCGTAATAAGATCATCGATAACCCCATCCCCCATAATCTGGGCAAAATCGCGCACGCGCTTGAGGAGACGATTGGCAATACGAGGGGTCCCACGGCTACGTAGGGCTAACTCAGACGCTGCCTCATGAGTGATTTCCATCTCAAAAATATCTGCCGTCCGCTCGACAATTTCTGTCAAATCAGCATGAGCATAATACTCCATATGACCTGTAATTCCAAAACGTGCCCGTAGCGGATTTGAGAGCATACCAGCCCGAGTCGTCGCACCAATCAAGGTAAAAGGTGGCAACTCCAAATGAACACTGCGACTACCTTCACCAGCCCCAATCATGATATCAATGTAGAAGTCCTCCATGGCACTATAAAGCACCTCCTCCACCGACATGGGCAAGCGATGAATCTCATCAATAAAAAGGACATCCCCAGGCTCTAAGTCATTCAAAATCGCTACTAGATCACCAGCTTTTTCAATGACTGGACCCGAAGTCTGCTTGAGATTGACACCTAGTTCGTTGGCAATAACAAAAGCCATAGTCGTTTTTCCCAAACCTGGAGGCCCAAATAAGAGGACATGATCCAGCGCTTCATCCCGCATTTTGGCAGCCTCGATAAAGATTTGAAGCTGGTCCTTGACTTTATCCTGCCCAATATATTCACGTAAATACTGAGGACGGAGCGTGCGTTCTACTAACTCCTCATCTCCCATTATCTCATTATCTAAAATTCTACTCATGGCTCTATTATATCAAAAAACCAAGCCACAAACAAAAAAGCCACCCGATTGGGTGACTCCCGACTTTAGCACATATGTGGTATAATATTGTTCGGCACTGCTACACCGCCTACGAAAGGAGGTGAGATAGCCCATGATGGATACAATACTTAAAACTATCATCGGACCAATTGTGGTCGGTGTCGTTCTTCGGATAGTCGATAAATGGCTAAACAAGGACAAATAGTGTCAAAAAGACCCCAAGCTTATTTGGACGTGAGCTTGGGGTCTTTTCTAGCCTATGATATAGACACAATACTTAATTACTTTTTATTATCCCATAGTTCACACATTTTGTCAAAGGTTTATATCTTCATCAATTCAGCTTCTCCAACTTTAGAATCTGTCCAATAAAGTTTATAAGATTAAGTAAAAGTTATCGGAAAATGATGTTTAAAATAGTCCCCAAAAGCCTGAAATAGAGCCAAAAAACTCCACCTGATTGGGTGGAGTTAAGGGAGATTATGATGAAAAAGAAAAGTTTAGGATTTTATTAAATAAAGTTAGGAGGTCTTTATTTAATAACTATATGATACATGACGAAGCTTAAAACTAGCTTAACTTTTCGCAGATTCTACCACTTTTCAAAAAAATTTCTATTACCATCACCTCACCCCACAAAAAAGTCACCTGATTGGGTGACTTCATTAGGAGATTATGATGAAAAAAAGTTTTAGGATTTCATTAAATAAAGTTAGGAGGTCTTTATTTAATGACTATATGATACTAGACCATCCTTAAACTTTGCTTAAGAAAAAACAAGTTTTGTTATTTTTCTCGATTCGTCCAAGTCATTCCTATACAATCATAGGTGGATAAGACTTCAAAACCTATAGAACGATAAAATCTTACGTTTTTTTCTGTCTCTTCTGTCACCAGCTGGACTTGATAGGCATCTTTGTAATACTCTAAAGCCTCTTTCATCAAGAGACTACCAATCCCTTGACGCTGATAGATAGGTAAAACGATTAAATCCTGAACCAATACTGATGAGAATCCATCTCCAACCAAACGAATCAAGCCCACCACAGCATCGCCATCAAGTGCCACATAAATCGCTAATGAATGAGACAAGGCCTGCTCCAGCATCTCTGGTTGATGGGTATAATTTGTCCAACCGACAGCCTGATAGAGATGCAAAACATCCTCTAGCTTGACAATTTCTTGCTTTTTAATAGTGATCATCTCAACACCTCTTAGAGTTCTCTCAAGCTCTTGTGCTGTCGTCCATTTTTATCAAAATTTTCAGGACTCAACCACGTTTCCAAACGAGCTTTGACTTGTGGCCAGTCCTTATCAATCATAGACAACCAATCCGTATCTCTCGTACGCCCCTTATAAATGACTGCCTGACGGAAGGTTCCTTCATAGACAAAGCCCAAACGTTCCGCAGCTCGTCTTGATGGCAGGTTAAGAGCATCGCATTTCCACTCATAGCGACGATAGTTAAGCACTTCAAAGACATAGCGAGCCAGTAGATACTGGGCTTCTGTCCCTATCCGTGTCCCCCTGAGCTCTGGAGAAAAAGTGACAGCTCCCACTTCTATGACTCGATTATTCTGATCAATTCGCATGAGAGAAAAAGTTCCCAAAGCCTTACCAGTCGCCTTGTCTATGATTGCATAGTAAAAACGGTCCTTACGAGCCAACATCTGATTTAAAAGAGTAACCAGTTCCTCTCTGTCTGCCACTGGTTCCTGAAAGAGGTAGGTCCACATCTCCCGAGGCGTATCAGGGCCATAAACAGCTAATAAATCCTCCGCATGCTTTTCTACCGAGAGAGCCTCTATTCGAGCATAACACCCTTCTAAGAAATCAATAGAAGGCAGTGCACCGGGTGTATAACCTTCCATTGACTCACCAATCATCTGACCATATTCGTTTACTGGCATAGCTTTCTCCTTACTCACTTATTGAATATAGTATAACATATCTCAATGAAAATTTTAGGAAACACTTGGTTTTCTATTCAATAATGCAAACTCCTCTTATAAAAATCATCCATCCACTTTATGGAGGAATAATCAAATATGGGAACGAGTGAGTTAATGTCCCTTATGCTTCTCTCTATTTTTTACTGTTTGTATTCAAATTTCTCTTGTTTTAGTGTTTGCTTTTGTAGACTGGACTACCAACCAGAACTGTGTTTTTATCTTAGTTGGGACTATTATAGTACGGTTCAGCACTATCTACAAATTCTTCAGATGTGTATCAAAAAAATTTATCGTAACAAGCCAAGAGTCTACACTTTCTTTCATTAATAAGCGCCAATCTTTTCGATAACGATGATTCGGTTGATAAGCAACCGTCAACATATGCCCTGTTTCATGGTATTTTTTAAACAAAATGGATTCCCCTTTATAATGTGAAATGATATCATCTATCGCGGATGATGCATTCCATATTTCATCAACATCGCTTCCTAGTAATAATAAAGGAGAGGAAATTTTACTCACATCAATCTGAGCCCTACTATCTTCAGGAATGTGTTTTCCAAAAAACTTGTTTAACAAATAATTTCCTAACTGAAATTTTTGATACGGAAGTTCTTTTTGCAAATATGTCCAAGAAGATGAATGAGAGTTGAGTTTTCCCTTTATTCCCTCAAATATTACATTTGAGGGGGAATTGAGTACCAAACATTGCACATCTTCCAAAGTACTTTGTCCAGCCAGAACAAGCTCTGCTCCTTTAGAGCGACCATATATTCCTATTTTTGTATTATCAACTTGAGGATGATGATATAGAAAATCTTTCGCTTCCTCCAGACATTCTATTGGAATTCGTTCTAAATTTTGGGGTAATCCCTCTAAACCAAAATAAGCTATTGCAAGACAAATATAGCCTCTAGAAGATAAAAGTTGGGCAATATTCTGAGCTTTTTCAATTCTTCCCTCACTACCGCTAACAATAATCACGGCTGGCGCCCTTCTTAACTTTTCATCATAAAATAATCGACCTTGAAAATGCTTGTCATAGATATCTTGATATCTTACTCCCAGATTCATATAACGCCTTACAAAACTTTGCTCCGCGACCATATCTTTCCCCAGCCTGATTTTAATTTCAACACCAAAACAATCTCGTAATGGAATTCTATCAAGAGAACTCGGTAATCTCCTTTTCCTGTTCTTCAACGGTTTCGCATTAAAGAATAATCCCATTTCTGAAACTCCTTTATAAGATCCCGAAATAGATGCTGTCTGAGAGGTATCAATCATACCGTCCTGATCAGATAAAAAAATTGCGGTTGATTTCCATATAACATCATGATCTAAAAGCAAAGGAGCATTTATACAGTAATAATCAGACAGGTACATTTCTACACAATACATTGCCCTTGGTTCTAAACCATTAATAGCAATATAAAAAGATTCATCCGCTAAATCTGTTTGTGAAATCAGTTCTATGTTTACAGTCATATCTTCTCCTTTTTGTTAATCTGCTTAACAATTATATTTGAAATTTACCGTGACTTTTACCACGGTAATTCTCCCCACACCTTTTCAATATCATCCATCAATTTCACAACTGTTTTAAGTTCCACCTCGCTATAGTTGTTTAAAACTGAAAAGATTGATTTTTCAATATATTCTTGTTGCTCCTTATGGATTTTAAAAATTTCGATGCCTTTTTCAGATAATCTCAAATATTTATTTTTCCCATTATTCGGATCAAAATCAAAAACAACTAAATTTTTTTGAATCAATCTCCTAACACTTTGAGTTATTGCACTTCTTGAAATTTCTAATAATTCAGATAATTTTACTAGATTTAAGGGCTGATTTTTCCCAATCACAACAATCAAATGTACCTCATTCAACGTAATGGATTTGTCAACACCACTTTTATGTTGATTTTTTTTTAACTGGTCAAACGCTAAAATAAATCTATTGAAACGATTATTAAATGCAATAAATTCTTTTTTATCCATAATCTCTCCCCTTTGTTAATCATATTAACAAAATAGAAACTTCCTGTCAAATAAAAAATCCCCCAGATTCTACTCTGAAGGATTCCTATCTTATTTCACAATAATATTAACCAATTTAGTTGGCTTCAATAGTCCAGTGGACTATTGAAGGTGGCAGATAGAGCTAATAAACTCGTTATTTAACGACGATATTAACGAGTTTGTTAGGCACCGCAATCACTTTCACGATTTCCTTACCGTCAATTTCTGCTTTGACTTTTTCATCAGCGAGAGCAATTTCTTGTAATTCCTCACGTGATAGGTCTTTAGCGACCATGAGTTTGGCACGAACTTTACCTTTGATTTGGACGACGATTTCGACTTCGTCTTCAACCAATTTGCTTTCATCCCAAGTTGGCCAAGCTACATAAGAGATAGATTCTCCTGTTGCTGCAACTGTTTGCCAGAGCTCTTCTGCCAAGTGAGGTGCAAATGGTGCAATCAACTGAACGAAGCCTTTGGCATAGTCAACATAGAGCTTATCTTCCTTGTTAGCCGCATTGACAAAGACCATAAGTTGGGCAATAGCTGTGTTGAATTTCAATGATTCAATTTGTTCTGTGACAGCTTTGACAGTTTCGTTATAAACCTTGTCGAGAGAACCATTGTTTTCTGAAGCAATTTCCTTGCTTGTAATCAAACGGTAAACACGGTCAAGGAACTTACGGCTTCCTTCCAGACCTTCTTCTGACCAAGCAATTGAAGCATCAAGTGGTCCCATGAACATTTCATAGACACGAAGGGTGTCAGCACCGTATTGCTCCACCACGTCGTCTGGGTTAACAACGTTCTTGAGGGATTTAGACATCTTGGCTGGTGCTTGCTCCAACTCTTCCCCTGTTTCCACATGGAAGAAAGAACCGTCACGTTTTTCAACCTTATCGGTTGCCACAAGAGCGCCACGATGGTCACGGTAGCTTGTTCCCAAGATCATCCCTTGGTTAAAGAGTTTTTGGAATGGTTCCTTAGTCGGAACAACACCGAGGTCATAGAGGAATTTATGCCAGAAACGAGCATAGAGCAAGTGAAGAACGGCATGCTCTGCTCCACCCACGTAGATATCCACTGGCAACCATTGTTTGAGGAGATCCTCGTCAGCTAATTTCTCAGTATTGTGTGGATCAATATAGCGGAGGTAGTACCAGCTTGAACCAGCCCACTGTGGCATAGTGTTTGTTTCACGACGACCCTTGACGCCATCTTCACGAGTCACTTCAAGCCAATCTGTCAAGTTAGCTAGCGGACTTTCACCAGTACCTGAAGGACGGATGTCCTTGGTTACAGGCAAGACAAGTGGCAATTCACTTTCAGGAACAGCTGTTGAAGTTCCATCTTCCCAATGAATGATAGGAATTGGCTCACCCCAGTAACGTTGACGGCTAAAGAGCCAATCGCGGAGACGGTAGGTAACCTTCTCTTGTCCACAGCCTTTTTCTTCCAACCAAGCCACGATCTTAGCAATAGCGTCTTCTTTGTTGAGTCCATCTAGGAAGTCTGAATTAACGTGAAGGCCATCTTCTGTGTAGGCAGCTTCTTCAACGTTTCCACCTTCAAGTACTTCGACGATTGGAAGGTCAAATTGTTTGGCGAATTCCCAGTCACGTTGATCGTGGGCTGGAACAGCCATAACAGCACCTGTTCCATAACTAGCAAGAACATAGTCCGCAATCCAGATTGGGATTTCCTTACCATTGACAGGATTGATGGCATAAGCACCAGTCCAAACACCAGTTTTTTCTTTGGCAAGATCTGTACGAGCCAAGTCTGATTTCAGACTGGCTTGGTGTTTATAGTCTGCTACTGCTTCTGCTTGCTCTGTGCTTGTGATGGCGTCTACTAATTCATGTTCAGGAGCCAAGACAGTGAAAGTCGCACCGAAAAGAGTATCAGGACGAGTGGTGAAGACAGTGAATTCCTTATCTGTTCCCTTAACTTTGAAAGTTACATTTGCACCAGTTGATTTCCCGATCCAGTTGCGTTGCATGTCCTTGATAGACTCTGGCCAATCTAGTTTATCTAAGTCATTGAGCAAGCGCTCTGCGTAGGCCGTGATTTTGAGCATCCATTGGCGCATTGGTTTGCGTACAACTGGATAGCCTCCACGCTCAGATGTTCCGTCAGGAAGAACCTCTTCATTGGCGATAGCTGTTCCTAGTTCCTCAACCCAGTTTACTGGCACTTCAGCTTCATAGGCCAAACCTTTTTCGTAAAGCTTGGTGAAAATCCATTGAGTCCACTTGTAGTAATTTGGATCTGTTGTATTGACTTCACGGTCCCAGTCATAAGAAAATCCAAGCGCATTGATTTGGCGTTTGAAGTTGGCAATATTTTCCGCTGTAAATTCTGCTGGGTCATTACCAGTATCCATAGCATATTGCTCTGCAGGCAAACCAAAAGCATCCCAACCCATTGGGTGAAGGACATTGTAGCCTTGCGCACGTTTGTAACGGCTGAGAATATCGGTTGCAGTATAGCCTTCTGGATGTCCTACGTGCAGACCCGCTCCAGACGGATAAGGGAACATATCAAGAGCATAAAACTTCGGTTTTGATGCATCTGTCCCTGTCTTAAATGTATGATGTTCTGCCCAGTAGCCCTGCCACTTAGGCTCAATTTCTTTATGATTGTAAAAACTCATGGTCTCTCTCCAATTTTGTGATGTTACTATTATACCATTTTTGAGGGAATTTGAAATGTGTTAAAAGAAAAAACTGTATACTGTATTTCATTAATTTTGATGGCTCTGAATTGCTCTATCACCCACTTTTTTATCTTATTGTTATGCGAGAAATCAAAGAGCAAAACAAGAAGCTTATCTCTTATAACATAAAATACTGATTTTAGACCGAAGATACGACTGGAATGCTAATTAATGTATTTATAATAAATAGCCGACAACCTATGTCGCTTTTTGATTTATGAAGAACGTCGGATTCAATACGAGGATCAATAAAAGACTACCATTTGGAAAACAGTAGTCCTTATTGTTTATTTTGAATTTACATAGGCGTCTACAGCGATGATAGCTTGAGCAACATCTGAAGGCGAAATCTTAAACGGCATCTGATGGATTGTCTCACCCTCCATAGTTGCTTGTTTACCAACTTTTATTAAATCATCATATCCAACTTGATCTAAATGCATTTCTTTTAGAGTTGTTGGCATACCAATTTTTTTGTAAAACTCAATATACTTATCAAGTTCTTCTTTAGGTCTATTTTCCAATAAAAGTTGTACCAAAGTTCCATAAGCTACTTTTTCACCATGTGTTAAATGATGAATGTCACCCGTCAATGCAGTAAAACCATTATGAATTGCATGCGCCGCAGCTAATCCTCCACTTTCAAAACCTAGGCCACTCAATAAAGTATTAGCTTCAACAATATTTTCTAATGCTGGTGTCACCACTTTAGCTTCACAAGCTGCCATAGCCTGTAAACCATCTGCAAACAGCGTTTCTTCACATTTCTTCGCAATTGCAACTCCAGCCAACGTTTGCTGTTGTCCTAACATAGTTTTTCCATTTGCCTGCATAACCGCACGCGCCTCAACCCAAGTTGCTAAACCATCTGCAATACCAGACGCTAATAAACGCTTAGGGGCTTGTGAAATAACTTTTGTATCAACCAAAACTAAATCTGGATTTTTAGAATAAAATAGATAATGATCAAATGCACCTTCATCTGTATAAATAACAGATAAAGCAGATACAGGTGCGTCGGTCGATGCAATTGTTGGAGCAATAATAACAGGCTTTTCAATCAAATCTGCAATAGCTTTTGCACTATCAATCGTCTTTCCACCACCAAGACCGATAATACTATCACAATTTTCTTTCTCAGCCAAGGCAACAACTCGATTGATTTCATTGTCAGAAGCTTCACCATTAAACTGGGCTAGAACAATATGGAAACCATACCTATGTAGGTAATCTTCAAATCGTTTTCCAACAATATCATAAACCAACTGATCGCATAATAGAATCGGACGATTTCCCAAATCCAATATTGATTTGGCATTTTCGAACAAGGCATTCTCCCCTTGAATATATCTCGAAGGACTAGCAAAAATTCTCATGTTTGTTTCCTTTCTACCTAAATGGAACGACTATTTTGAATAACAAACCAATCGTCAGAAAAATCATCAACCGCCTTTTGGATAGATGGCATGGCGAAAGCTGATTCAAAAACATCTGCTCCTGCTGTAACAGCATGCGCACCTGCAGCTAAAGCATTATTTACTTGTGCTACATTTTTAAAGGATGCAGCTAAAATCTTACTAGGAGAGTTCTGTCTATCAATAGCAAGAGCTAATTGACGAATGACAGAATTTGAATCAATGTTCAGATTTTCCATTCTATTATAATATGGAGCTAGGTAATCAGCTCCTGCTTCGATAGCTAATAATCCCTGAATAACTGTATAAATAGCTGTTGCAGTGATAGGGTAGCCCTCTTTTTTTAGCACCTTTATTGCACGTAATCCAGCTGGAGTAACAGGTACTTTGATAAATATATCATCTCCTGCTTGTCTCCGAATTTCATGAGCATCCTTTAAGATGCCTTCAAAATCTTGAGAAATCACCTGAACATGAATAGAGGGTGTAGAGCCAATCAATTCTCTTACATCTTTGATTCGTTCAAAAAAATTAATAGAACCCTCTCTTTTGGCAATAGTGGGATTTGAAGTTACCCCAGCTAGCGGTAAAATTTCAGACCACTTTTTAATCTCATCTAAATTTAATGTGTCAAGCATAAATTCCATAAAAAGAACCTCTTTATTTTACAATGTATGCTCAGTACGTCCTATAATATCATCTTGGGTTGCCTTAGAAAGAACATTGAAGAATGCAGAGTATCCTGCAACACGAACAATTAAATCTCTGTGTTTTTCAGGATGTTTCTGAGCGTCAATCAACGTCTCTCTGGAAACAACATTGTATTGAATATGGTACCCATGTAAACGATTAAAGAATGTTCGTAACAAAGCAATTAGTTTTAATTTATCTTCTTCTTTGGCTAACGTTTGAGGATTTACTTTCTGATTTAAGAGAACCCCACCTACGATTTCATCTGTTGGTAATTTTGAAACCGATTTTAAAACAGATGTAGGGCCGTGTTGATCCATATTATGTGATGGTGAACAACCCTCTGCTAACGGTGTACCCGCGTTGCGTCCATCTGGCGTTGCTAATGTTCCACGTCCCTGTCCTACGTTGGCTGAGATAGAAGATGTTCCTGAATAACGAATTCCTCCAATAGGACCTCTTCCATAACGTGTATTAGGATATTTAGCAATTTCATCAACATAAATGTCATAAGCAGCAGTAACCAATTTGTCAGCATAATCATCATCATTACCGTACTTAGGTGCATCATGAATCAACATTTCTTGAATGACCTTACCTTCTTCTCCGGCATAATCTGTTTCCAGTGCATGCCAAAGCTGACTTGGGCTTATACGTTCTTCCTCAAATACCAATTTTTTAATTGCAGCTAATGAATCCGACAAATTTGCAATTCCAACTTGCAAACCTGATATATAATCATATACTGCTCCACCTTCTTTCAGGTGTTTTCCACGACCAATACAATCATCAGTCAATGCTGAACATAGAATATCAGGAACTTCTCGTTCCAATGATAAATCAATAGAATTTTCAACAATAACACTCATTCGTGTCAAATATCTTAGTGTTTTATCCCAAGCATTTTCTAATTCAGAAAAGTTCTTCATATCCTTAAAATGTCCAAAGCTTGGTGCAAACCGTTTACCCGAAGCCGGATCAATTCCATCATTCATCGTGATAAGTAGAACCTTAGGGAAGTTCATATAACTCATACCTGTGCAACGATAGCCCCACTTCCCTGGAACTGCCGTTTCAACACATCCAATGGCACTGTAATCATAAGCATCATCTTCCAATACTCCTTTTGCAATAAAAGAAGGAATAATAATCTCATCATTATTAAATGCAGGCATACCAAAACCAAGTTTCATTACTTCAATACACTCATTCATGAAACGAGCATCTAAACCTGCATGGTAACGTACAGTTAGATTAGGTTGTGGTAGATGGGTTTGTGCAACTGATTTTAATACCAAATAAGATAATGGGTTAACAGCATCCTTCTTATCTCGAGTCTGTCCACCAATTGTAACATTTTGATATAAAGGACTTCCTGCTGAAGAAAATGTATGTGCTTGACTGCGAACCTTATTAATTGTAATTGTCTTAATCCAAAGATTTGTCAGACGTTCAACAATGCTATCTTCTGTTTCTTTACCACTTTCTAAATCAGCCTTCATATATGGATACATATATTGATCAAAACGACCATATGAAAGAGAGTGGCCATTAGATTCAATTTGTAAAATACATTGAATAAACCAAACTGATTGAATAGCTTCTGCAAAAGTAGTTGCCGGTTCATATGGGACTCTAGAGCAAATATCTGCAATCTCAAGTAATTCTTTCTTACGTTTAGGATTTGCATTTTCGGCTAAATTTTTAGCAAGAGCAACAAAGCGATTTGCATATACTTTAATAGCATCGATTACGATAAATATAGAGTCGTAAAAATGATATTTATCAATACTTGCTGGATCTGTTAAATCTAGAGCTGCTTTCGCTTTACGAGCTCGCTCTTCAAAACCTCTTAAACCAAATTGCAACAGTTTCTGATAGTTAACTGCTAAGTGAGCATCTCCAGAATTCATCTTACCTTCCATACCGAAGAATCCTGTTTCCATATAAACAGACACTTCTTCAGGTAACAAGGCACCAGCTCTAGCACGTAAATTATTATTTTCCCAAAACGGAGCAATACTTCTAAGTTGTTCTTTTGTTTCTTCAGTAATATAGAAAACATCTCCATCACGCTTTTCAAAAAGATCCAACTCATTGAGAACAAATTCTAGCGTATATTCTGGAAAAATAGGAGCATCTTTATTGGAAGAAGCTTGATTTCCCGCAATCATAGATTCTTCTTCGATATAGATAGTCATATTTTCCAAAATTTCTTTCAGCATATAGGCGCGTTTTAGGACATTAGGTTGTTCCTTATATCGATCATAAGCGCGTGTTGCTAGAACCGCTCTCTCAGCATCAATATAAGGTTTTTTATTTAAAACATCTTCTCGATATTTGTTCATCCTTTCAGTAAGGCTACCAAAATATTCTGTCTTAATTGTCGTTCTTGCTACTTCTTTATTTACCATAATAAGCACCTTTCTTTCGAAAATATTTTTGTTTCTTTCGAAAATATAATACCTGGTTTTTTAGAAAATTTCAAGCTTTTAACTAGAAAAAGTTTAACTCTCTAATTTTTAGCACAAATGTGTGTGTTTAATGATAATACACAAATGTTTTTTTAGAATTATCATGCTTCATTCTGATAAGCTAAACGATCCTGTACTTTAAAGAATGGGAAATAAACTAATGTAGACATCGCTAATATCACCAGCTGAGTAATAACTCCTTGCCATCCACCAACCATAAATCCTGATATAATAGCTGGGGTGCTCCAAGGTAATGTAACTCCTGAAAATGGCTGCATGAAACCTGTTGCAATAGCTCCATATACTATAACAGCTGCAAGTACAGGAACAAGAATGAAAGGTACAAACATAACTGGATTCATAACAATCGGAAATCCAAATACAACTGGCTCATTTACGTTAAATATTGCTGGAAAAGCTGCTACTTTCCCTAACGCTTGGTACTGTTTAGATTTTGATGCAAAAAGCATCGCAACTACAAGTCCAAACGTAATCCCTGAACCAGATAGAATTAAAAATGAATCTAAAAATTGTTGAGTAACAATATGTGCACCATTTTCTAATGATAGATTACCAGAGGCTAACATAGCTTTATTAGCATCAAGATTAGATAAAAGCAGAGCTGTCACTACTCCATTTACTACCGATTGTCCATGGACACCAAACCACCACAAAAATGATATAAAGAATGCAATTCCAATTGCACCATACAAAGATCCAGTTAAACCTTGCAATGGAACTTGAATAACAGAATAAATCATTTCAATAAATGTTCCGCCATTAGTCAATGACTTCGCTAAAATATATACAATCATAGAAGATAAGAAAATTACAAATGCTGGAATCATTGCTTCAAACTGTTTGGCAATAGCTTGTGGAACTTGTTCTGGCATCTTAATAACAATTTTTCTCTTTATAAAGAAGGTATAAATACTTCCTACTACCAAACCTATAATGATAGCACCGATAATTCCTTGACCTCCAAACCAAACTTTACTAATAGCATCCCCAATTGCCTCACCTTGTTTAGGGATATAAGATGATCTTAGCAAAATAAAGAATGCAGATACAGATAGAACCCCAGCTGGCAAAGCCTCTACTCCGCTATTCTTAGCATAAGAATAGGCAATTGAAAAACAAGAAATTAGACCCATAATCGCAAAAGTTCCTGAATATACTTGCATAAACGGCTCTGTCCAATTTGCTCCAAATACACTAGCAATACTTTGATTCAATCCTTCAAATGGCAATTGTCCCATAATCAAGAATAAGCTACCAACTACTGTCAATGGCAAAATTGCTAACATACCATCTTTTAGAGCTATAATACCACGCATATTCACAAACTTCATCATAGGTGCAATGATTTTTTGAACATCCATCTTTGCCATAATAAATCTCCTTTTCTTACCCACTAATCAAAGATAGGGCCAAATCTAATACTTTTTTCCCATCTAACATACCATAGTCCATCATCGGAATAACAGCTATCGGAACATCACACTTATCACAAATTTCTTTTGATTTATCTAATGTATAAGCAACTTGAGGTCCCAACAGTGCAACATCTAGATTTGGGGCATAATCCGCTAATTTAGACTGAGAAAACGCCTCTATTTCTGCCTCAACTCCACTAGATTGCGCTGCAATTTTCATATTATTTACAAGCATACCAGTAGAAAAACCTGCTGCACAAAACAAACCAATCTTCACCATTATATTTTCCTCCTCTATGTTAATACTCTAGTATTATTTTTTATGAAGTTCTTTTCTCAAACTAATAATTTCTTTGATTAAATTAATCTCCGTCATACTAGTCATGAGATGATCTTGTGAATGAACAAAGAGAGCTGTTATTTCTGTCTTTGTACCAGACGCTTCCTGTGCCAAGAATTTTGTTTGTAGATTATGGGCTTCTAATAAGGCTGCATCAGCTAACTGGATTTCTTCTTCACATCGTTCACATGTACCGTTTTTTATATAATCTAACGCTTTATAAATATGTTGTTTCGCATCGCCAGCATATAAAATTAAACCCATGATAATTTGATCTGGAACAATAATTTCCATAAATTCCTCCTCATTTCACTATGTAAAAAGCTTTTTTCATTTGAAATTTTAAAATTTTCTTTTGTAACTATAGAATACAACTACATAAGAAACTTGTCAATCCAAAAATCAACAAATAAACAATTTTTATTTATATAAGCACAAATGTGCAATTGATTAAAAAGAAAAAACGATAAACTGATATCAGTCTATCATTTTCACTCACATAAAATATTTCGAAAAGAAAAATCACCATCTTCTTCCAAAACTTTTAAAATTGTATTTTTATCTATAATCAAATGATTTACTAAATTAGCACGCAAGACAGAAAGAATCGAAGATACTTTCGTATCACCGTAAGCAACAGCTAAACTTTTAGGAATATTTTTTAAATCTTCCAAAGAGATTGCTATCGTTCTTTCCTGTAAGTTTTCATAGACTTCTTTACCTTTTGAATCAAAAAATCGACAACAAATTTCTCCTACAGTTTTAACTTTGGTTAATTCTTTAAAGTCATCCTCTGTAAGCATGTCTAACCATTGATGTTTTCCCTTATTACTAAAATCACCAATCCCAACCACAGCTATATCTAAATCTTTCCAACTATTTTTCAAATCTTCAAAATATCTTGATTGCAAAATACCATCTGCTAACAATTTATTTTCTTGCACAATTGTTGCATTCATAAATGTACACTCTCCATGAAATTTTCTAGACATTTCATAAATCAGTGTATTCACATGGTATTTAGCGTGTATGTGACTAGGACCACCTGCTAGAGGATAGAAGTGAACATTTCGGACACTTTTGCTGTGGATTAAATCTACTAAATTACTTAAACTTTTCCCCCAAGAAAAGCCAATTTTCATATTATCATCAATTAGATTCCTAAGGACACCTGCTGCAACTTGAGAAATTCTTTCAGATAAAATTGTTGGAGTATCATCAAATTCATTTGGAATAATTTCTAAACTTTCCAGACCATATTTTTCTTTTACATAATTTTCCAACTTAAACATATTGGTATCAAAATTCTCTATTTCAATTTTAACAATTCCTGCATTCCTTGCTTCTGTTAGCATTCTACTAATAGAGGTTCTATAAATTCCTAATTTTGCTGCTATTTGTGACTGATTTAAGTTTTCAATATAATACAGATAAGCAATTTTAGAGAGCAGTTTATTCCTATCTTGATTCATACACTTAACCTCTTACGAAACTACCTTAACCATTATCCCAGCATTTTCTAATGTAGCTATATTTTGTTTAGATAATGCTTCATCTGTTATCACTTCATATACTTGACTTAAAGCAAATCTTCTTACTGTACCCCTTTTATCAAATTTACTTGAGTCAGTTAGCACAATGACTTTATCCGACGCTGCTGAAATATATTGAACTACCTCACTGCGCATTAAATCTTTTCCTGTAAAGCCCATCTCTTTATCGTAGCCATCTGTCCCAACAAAAGCTTGACGCACATGAAAAGTCTGTATCATTTCTTTTAATAAAGGTCCTACGGTAACCTGTGAATCTTTCTGAAACTCTCCACCAAGAACAATAACACGACATGAATCATAACCTCTTACAAAATTTGCTATAAAAAATGAATTTGTTACAATAGTGACATTTCTTTTTTGCTTGCAAATTTCCTCAGCAAGTAAAGCACAGGTTGAACCAGATTCTATCATTATTGTTTCATTATCTGATACCAATTTTACTGCTTCTTGAACAATTTTTCTCTTAATTTCATAATTAATTGACAAACGTACATTTAAGTCATCTCCACTATTTAACACAGCATATCCATGCTCTCTGTGTAATAAGCCTTTTGACTCTAATTTATCTAAATCTTTTCTAATCGTTACTTTCGATACATTTAATTTTTCCGATAATGTATTAACATCAATCTTTTCATATTCTGATACTAATTTAATAATTTGTTCCAATCTTTTCATTTTACACCTCCGTTTTATTCTACCAAAATAAAAAGCAAAAAACAACAAATTAAACTTTCGTTCGTAATTGTTTTTCTTTCGTTTTTGTGATAGGATAGAATTATAAAGAGGAGGAACTCTTATGGAAATATCTAAAGGAATTATTTTTAATATTCAACACTTTTCAATTCATGACGGTCCGGGTATTCGTACAACTGTTTTTTTAAAAGGATGTCCTCTGCGCTGTCCATGGTGTTCTAATCCTGAATCTCAAAGAATGAAACCTGAAAAAATGAAAGATGCTCAACGAGAGAAATTCACTTTAGTAGGTGAAGAAAAAACTGTAGAAGAAATTATTACAGAGGTATTAAAAGATAAAGAATTTTACGAAGAATCCGGTGGAGGTTTAACTTTATCAGGGGGTGAAATATTTGCTCAGTTTGAATTTGCTAAAGCCATCTTAAAGTCAGCTAAAGAACATCACATACACACTGCCATTGAAACCACTGCCTTTGTTGACCATGAAAAATTTGTTGATTTAATCCAATATGTGGATTTTATCTACACAGACCTAAAACATTATAATTCTATAAAACATAAAAAAGTGACTGGGGTTTTTAATCAAATGATTATTAAAAACATTCATTATGCTTTTTCTCAACATAAAACGATTGTTTTAAGAATCCCGGTTATTCCTGATTTTAACAATAGTTTAGAGGATGCAGAAGAATTCGCTACTCTATTTAACTCATTAAATATCGACCAAGTTCAACTACTCCCTTTTCATCAATTTGGTGAAAACAAATATCGTTTATTAAATCGGAAATATGAAATGGATGGAGTCAACGCACTTCATCCCGAAGATCTTATTGATTATCAAAAAGTATTTCTGAACCATCATATTAATTGTTATTTCTAGTTTATTTCCTTGAAATGCTCTAGCTATTTGCAGATAACAATCATCTATAATACATACTTAACTTTTCAAAAGGTTTAGCTAAAAAATTTTAGCCAAACCTTTTCTATTTTACCTTGCTCTAGAATTTTTAAACTGCTATACTTATAACAGAAAACCCTTCCAAGGAGGTAGCGGATGTCTCATTCCTTTAAAAAATCTCTCCAAAAAGAAATTCTCCATAGAAGCTCTATCGCAGCCTTTATGACCTCTCTTTTACTACTCATTTTACTTTTTGGTTTTTCCTATTTTTTACAAAAGCAGCAACTCTCTAAAGATACGAGACAGATTGTAAAACAGGTTCAAGAAATGAAAGAAGCAAATAATGAGCTCCTGACTACTATGAACCATAAAATGATTCCTGAATTTTTGGACGGCAAACACACAGAGCGAGAAGTATTTAGCTTATTTTACGAGACAAAAGCTAGATTGAAGCTTAGTTCTGACCTCATTATTCTAAGCGATACAGGTGAATTACTATTTAGTACCAATCGAAATCATCAAGAAAGTATTTTATCTCCCTACTATCTAAAACTACTCATTCAAAATCCTTCTCAAGAAAAAGTGACAGAAAAAATTGCACTCTCTTCAGACAAGCGACATTACACACTCTTTATCAAACCACTACTTCAAGACCAACGAATTAAGGCCTATACTATTGCTTTCGTAAATGAGAATGATTTCATCTCAAGTTTCCCAATGATAAATTCTAAATACATCATTACCGATAGCTTTGGAAATATGTTTTCCAACAATACAAATCAGTTTACTCGTTCCACTCTTGAAAAATTGGATGAAAAACTCCTACACTCTCGCACCCACTGGTATGCGAATGAACCGCTTATTGTTCAAAAAGAAAAAGTCGGTGCTATTTTTTCAATCTATACTTTTCAATCCTTCTTTCCCATTCCTAGCTTACTCGGCCTAGCCTCCGTCCTCACCTTATGTATATTCTTCCTCTACTTCTGGCAAGCAAGACGAATTGCTCATAAGATTGCTACACACAACGCTGTTCCTATTGAAAGCTTAGTTTACCAACTTCAAGAAATTCCTAAACAAGCAGAAAAAAGGCTTTCTCTACAAACAGGTGATGAGTTTGAGTTTATGGCAGAAAAAATAAACAATATGTTGTACGAATTAGATCAACTTCATCAAAAAATGTTGACCATCGAAAAAGAAAAGTGGATTTTTGAAAGAAAAATGCTGGAAGCTCAGTTCAATCCTCATTTTCTCTACAATACACTTGAAACGATTAAAATCACTTCTTTAATGGATGCCGCCCTCACACAAGACCTAATTCAAAATCTCACGCGCATTCTTCGCTACAGTATCACCGATTTAGAAAAAGAAACAACCATTTGTCAGGATTTAAAGATTATAGAGGATTACCTGATGATTCATAAGATTCGTTTCGAGCACTTCTCCTATGATATTGTCTGCCCAGAAACTGTTGATAATCAGCCTATTCCTAAACTTTTCTTGCTTCCTCTAGTAGAAAATGCTATAAAATATGGGATGCAATACCGTATTGATCTTCATATTGATATCCAAATTACCTTGGAATCAGATTCTCTAACTTTTTTAGTCAAGGATAATGCTGGAGGACTCACAAAACAAGAGCGACTCGCTATTTTAGACTCTTTAGAAAGCCCTCATACCCAGCATGGCATCGTGAACAGCTACAAACGATTGAGCAATTTCTTTTCTGATGTCCAGCTAGATTTAGGAGTCAATCGCCAAGGAGAAACTTGGGTCAAATTTGTAACGAAAGGACTAACTCATGTTTAAGCTCATTATCGTAGAAGACGAACACCTCATTCGAAAATGGCTA
The DNA here is from genome assembly GCF_013276625.1 of Streptococcus sp. 9903. Lineage (NCBI taxonomy): Bacteria > Bacillati > Bacillota > Bacilli > Lactobacillales > Streptococcaceae > Streptococcus > Streptococcus sp. 9903. The sequence continues at coordinate 46,800 of NZ_VMLI01000005.1, forward strand.
GAGATTGCCGTAGACTACTCTGCCTTAGGTATCCAAGTCGTAGGAACTGCCAGTCACGGTCAAGAGGGAATGAAACTCATCCAAGAAAAAGAACCTCATATTGTCTTAACAGACATCACAATGCCAATTATGGATGCTTTTATGATGTTCGAAGCTACTCGTACCCTTTCTTATGAAAAAGTTATCTTATCAGGTTATAACGATTTTCAAAATGCCAAAAAAGCCATGCAATATGGAGCAGTTGATTTCTTATCCAAGCCAATTGATACCAAGGAATTGACAGAATGTCTTCAAAACATTGTTTTGCGATTACAAGGTAGCACCTATCAAGAAACTCCTTTTTTAGAAGAATATCAAACTTTACTCACCTCTATCCAACAGGTTGATACACAAAACCAAATCATTCAACAAATTATTTCCTTTGTCCACAAGCATTATGCAGAGCATTTTACGATTGCGACTATTGCTGAAGCTTTAAACTATAGCGAAAGCTATCTATATAAAGTTATCAAAGAAGACTTCCCCATGACTCTAAATGAATATATCTTACAATATCGTCTGAAACAAGCTATAGAGAAGATGGCTGAATCTCCCAACTCCCCTCTAAGCGACATTTCTGATCAAGTTGGATTTTCAGACTATAAATATTTTGCCAAAGTTTTTAAAAAGTATCTCCATATTTCTCCAAAGGAATTGAAATCACTCGGAAGAATAGTAAAATAAGCTATTCTTCTTTTTGTAGAGAATTTTACTCTAATAGAATAGAATTGTCGGTTTTTAAAACGCTTACATTGTTTTAAAATAAACTTAAATAACACAACGGAGGTATCCATCATGAAAAAGAAATGGATGTATTATGCTGCTTGCGGACTAGCTCTTTTTGGTCTTGCTGCTTGTTCTTCTAATGAATCTGCCGATGGCGATTCATCTGATAAAGGAGACGGCGGTTCGCTAGTCGTTTATTCACCAAACTCAGAGGGCTTAATCGGAGCAACTATTCCTGCCTTTGAAGAAAAATATGGTATCAAAGTAGAACTGATTCAAGCTGGTACTGGAGAACTTTTCAAAAAACTAGAGTCAGAAAAAGAAGCTCCTGTAGCTGATGTCATCTTTGGTGGTTCTTATACACAATATGCTACCCACGGAGAACTCTTTGAAAACTATACTTCAAAAGAAAATGATAATGTTATCAAAGAATATCAAAACACAACTGGCTACTCTACACCTTATACACTAGATGGTAGTGTTTTAATCGTCAATCCTGATTTAACGAAAGGCATGAACATCGAAGGATATAGCGACCTTCTCAAACCTGAACTAAAAGGAAAAATCGCAACTGCTGACCCAGCAAACTCTTCTAGCGCCTTTGCTCAATTAACAAATATGCTACAAGCTCAAGGTGGTTACAAAGACGATAAAGCTTGGTCTTATGTAAAAGATCTCTTCACACTTATTGATGGGAAAATCGGTTCAAGTTCATCTGGTGTCTATAAAGCAGTCGCTGACGGAGAAATGGCTGTTGGTCTCTCTTATGAAGATCCAGCAGTTAAACTCTTAAATGACGGAGCTAATATCAAGGTAGTCTATCCAAAAGAAGGAACAGTCTTCCTACCTGCTAGTGCTGCTATCGTTAAAAAAGCTAAAAATATGGAAAATGCCAAGAAATTTATCGATTTCATTATCTCTCAAGAAGTACAAGATACACTTGGTACAACCACTACTAACCGGCCTGTTCGTAAAAATGCTAAAACAAGCGAAAATATGAAACCAATTGACAAAATCAAAACACTCACTGAAGATTATGATTATGTCATCAAGAATAAATCAGATATCGTTAAGAAATACAACGAAGTCTTTACAGATATCCAATCTAAACAGTAAAAGAGGTTCACTATGAGTGAGATCAAAATTATTAACGCCAAAAAAATCTACCACGATGTCCCTGTTATTGAGAATTTGAACATTACAATTCCAAAAGGAAGTCTCTTTACCCTTCTTGGACCCTCAGGGTGTGGGAAAACGACCCTTCTTCGTATGATTGCAGGTTTCAACAGTATCGAAGGCGGAGAATTTTACTTCGATGATACAAAAATCAATAATATGGAACCCAGCAAACGCAATATCGGGATGGTTTTCCAAAACTACGCTATTTTCCCACATTTGACTGTCCGAGATAATGTTGCTTTTGGTCTCAAGCAAAAGAAGGTTCCAAAAGAAGAATTAGTACAACAGACCAATAAATATCTTGAACTCATGCAAATTGCTCAATATGCGGATCGAAAGCCTGATAAACTCAGTGGTGGACAACAACAACGTGTCGCCTTGGCACGTGCCTTAGCTGTTAATCCAAGTGTTCTCCTCATGGACGAGCCGCTCAGTAACCTAGATGCCAAACTTCGCTTGGATATGCGTCAAGCTATTCGAGAAATCCAACACGAAGTGGGAATTACAACCGTTTATGTGACCCACGACCAAGAAGAAGCCATGGCTATTTCAGACCAAATTGCTGTTATGAAAGACGGAGTTATCCAACAAATCGGTCGGCCAAAAGAACTCTATCATAAACCAGCTAATGAGTTTGTAGCAACCTTTATCGGACGCACAAATATTATCCCTGCTAATCTCGAAAAACGGAGCAACGGCGCTTATATCGTTTTTTCAGATGGCTATGCCCTTCGAATGCCAGCTCTTGATCAGGCTGAGGAGCAAGCTATTCATGTAAGTATTCGTCCTGAAGAGTTTATCAAAGATGAATCTGGAGATATTGAAGGAACTATTAGCGATAGCGTCTATCTTGGACTAAATACGGAGTATTTCATTGAGACAGGTTTTGCCTCAAAAATTCAAGTTAGCGAAGAATCAACTTTTGAAGAAGATCTACAAAAAGGCGATCGTATTCGTCTACGAATCAATACCCAAAAATTAAACGTCTTTTCTGCAGATGGTTCGCAAAACCTGATAAAAGGAGTCAACCATGGAACGTAAAAAACTAAATATTTGGACAGCCTCCTCTTTCTTCATCTTTCTTACCTATCTTGTCTTTCTGGTTTATCCTATCGTTACCGTGCTCAAGCAAGCACTCATACATGAAGGACAATTTTCACTAGCTAATTTTGTCACTTTCTTTGGTAAAGCCTACTACTCTGAGACACTTGTCAACAGTTTCAAGGTTTCCATTACCGCTACTGTCACTTCCTTAGTTGTAGGAACCCTATTAGCTTATCTCTTCTCTATGTATGACTTCAAGGGAAAGAAATTTCTACAAATATTGATTATCATTGCTTCTATGTCAGCTCCTTTCGTGGGAGCCTACTCCTGGATTCTCTTGCTGGGACGAAATGGGGTCATTACTAAATTCCTGACAAATGCCCTTCATCTTCCAGCTATCGATATTTATGGATTCAAAGGAATTGTACTTGTCTTTACACTGCAACTATTCCCACTGGTATTTCTATACGTTGCTGGGACAATGAAAAGTATTGACAATTCTCTACTTGAAGCTGCTGAAAGCATGGGGTCCTTCGGATTTAAGCGTATCGTAACGGTTGTTTTACCTCTCCTCGTTCCAACCTTACTAGCTGCTGCCCTACTTGTATTTATGAGAGCATTCTCAGACTTTGGGACACCTATGTTAATTGGTGAAGGATATCGGACTTTCCCAGTCTTGATTTATACCCAATTTATTAGCGAGGTTGGAGGAAATTCTGCTTTTGCATCTGCTTTAGCAATTATGGCGATTATCATTGCCTTGGCGATTTTCCTTATCCAAAAACACATTGCAAATCGCTACAGTTTCAGCATGAATTCGCTCCATCCAATTGAGCCTAAAAAAACTACAAAAGGAAAAATGGCTGCCATTTATACAACAGTCTACGGAATTATCTTTATCTCTGTTTTACCTCAAATCTACTTGATTTATACCTCTTTCCTAAAAACATCAGGTATGGTATTTGTCAAAGGTTATTCTCTAAATAGTTACAAGGTAGCTTTCAATCGTATGGGCTCTGCTATTTTCAATACTATTCGTATCCCTTTGATTGCCTTAGTTCTAGTTGTCCTATTCGCAACATTTATCTCCTACCTAGCCGTTAGAAAACGGAATTTGTTTACAAACTTAATTGACAGCCTCAGTATGGTACCTTATATTGTACCAGGAACCGTTCTAGGGATTGCCTTCATTTCTTCCTTCAATACTGGCCTATTTGGAAGTGGATTTCTTATGATTACAGGAACTGCTTTCATCTTGATTATGTCCCTATCTGTCAGAAGATTGCCTTATACTATTCGCTCATCTGTTGCTAGCTTACAACAAATAGCCCCAAGTATTGAAGAAGCCGCGGAAAGCTTAGGAAGTAGCCGTCTCAATACCTTTGCCAAGATTACAACTCCAATGATGCTATCTGGTATTATTTCTGGAGTCATCCTATCTTGGGTCACAATGATTTCAGAACTCTCTACTTCTATCCTCCTCTACAATGTCAAAACAAGAACAATGACTGTAGCTATTTATACAGAGGTTCTCAGAGGAAATTACGGTGTAGCCGCAGCCTTGTCAACTATCCTGACTGTTCTAACAGTAGCTTCCTTGCTCTTGTTCATGAAAATCTCTAAAAGCAACAGCATTACACTTTAGTTTTCCCCATCAAAAACAGCCGAAAGGATTACCCTCGGCTGTTTTTTCTTATCTTGATATTCCTATCAAATCCCTAGCTCATGGCAAGTAAGTCTAAACTGATTAAATAGAGGCTTCCTCCATCTTCTCACGTCCTAGTTCCCGGTAACTACGGTCGCCGACAACTTCTACGCTAAACTGACCGTCCTCATATTCAAGAATCGTCACGCTACCATTATCGAGACCATGTGGATGCATACCATTGATCAGATAAACAATGGTTCCAATGGTCATTCCATGGCTGACAACGAGAGCATTGCCCCCACCTTGCTCTTCCATTTCTTTGGCAATCGCTTCAAAACCTTCCTTAATTCGGCCACTGAGTTTTTCCCAGCCCTCAGCCCAACCAGCTGTATCGACCTCTACCAAACCCTCAGCCAGTTCCGCATAAGATAATTGGTGAACGTGGTCCACATTAAAGATACGAGGAATAATGCCCATGAAAAGATCGCCATCGTAGGCTCCATCAAAGCTACCAAAACACCATTCTCTGATACGCTTGTCCATGCGATAAGGGATTTTCCCCTGCAAACCAAGTTCATCAAGGATAATTCCCATTGTCTGAATGGTGCGACCAGAATCACTGGAATAAGCGCGCTCAAACTGTAGACCAGATTCTCGCAAACCGATTCCTAATTCTTGAATCCCTCGTTCACCTTCAGTTGTTAAGGGAGTATCGCTCCAACCTTGCGCGCGACCAATCGTGTTAAACATAGTCTTGCCATGACGTACCAAATACAATCGTACTTTTACCATTTTCCGTCCTCCGTTTGCTTCTATTATATCATGGATGATAAAACAAAAGCCACCCAGACAGGTGACTTTTGCAGGAGATTATTATGAAAAAGTTTAGGAGTTCTATTAAATAAAGATATTAGATGAAAATCAAATTCAAACTAAATCAGTGTTATCTGTTTCAAATAATATTAGGAGGTCTTTATTTAATGATTATAGTATACACATCCAACCTTAAATAGAACTTAAAATTTCTCTTATTTTTTTAATTTTTAAAACTATGAATTGGTGCTGGGATTTGTCCTCCACGAGAGATGAAATCAACAGACGAAGCCCCATTGACTTTCATAACTGGAGCTGTACCAAGAAGACCACCAAATTCAATCATATCGCCTTCTTTTCCTTTTGGAATGATACGAACAGCTGTTGTTTTCATGTTAATGACACCAATTGCAGCTTCATCTGCAATCATGGCCGCAATGGTTTCAGCAGGTGTATCCTCCGGAATGGCAATCATATCCAAACCAACGGAACAGATAGCCGTCATAGCTTCTAGTTTTTCCAAATTAAGAGAGCCATTTTGCACTGCAGCAATCATTCCCTCATCCTCTGAAACGGGGATAAAGGCACCAGACAAACCACCGACTTGGTTGCAGGCCATCACTCCGCCTTTCTTAACTTGGTCGTTCAAGAGAGCCAAGGCAGCTGTCGTCCCGTGTGTTCCAACTGTCTCAAGTCCCATTTCTTCTAGGACACGTGCTACAGAATCTCCAACCGCAGGAGTTGGCGCCAAACTCAAGTCCACAATACCAAACTCCACACCCAGTCTCTCACTAGCCATCTGACCAACCAATTGACCGATACGAGTGATTTTAAAGGCAGTCTTCTTGACTGTTTCTGCTACTACATCAAAACTCTCTCCACGAACTTTTTCCAAGGCACGTTTCACCACACCAGGACCAGAAACTCCAACATTGATGATAACATCTGCCTCCCCAACACCATGGAAGGCACCTGCCATAAATGGATTATCCTCAACAGCATTAGCAAACACAACCAACTTAGCTGCCCCCATATCAGATAGAGTTGCTGTTTCCTTGATAACTCGTCCCATATCTGCGACAGCCGTCATATTGATACCAGACTTGGTTGAGCCTATATTGACTGACGAGCAGACCTTGTCCGTTTCAGCCAAAGCACGAGGAATAGAATTGATAAGAATCTCATCTCCCTTTTGGTACCCCTTTTGTACCAAGGCAGAGAAACCACCAATAAAATCCACACCGATTTCTTTCGCAGCCTTATCAAGCGCTTTTGCCAGAACCACGTAGTCCGTCGCATCTGTCGCTGCCCCTATCAGAGAAATAGGTGTCACCGATACACGCTTATTAACGATAGGAATTCCCAACTCAGCCGCAATTTCATCACCAACAGCTACTAAATTAGCCGCCTTGGTCGTAATTTTTTGATATATTTTCTCCGCAGCACGATTGATATCTGGATCGATACAGTCCAAAAGAGAAATCCCCATGGTAATGGTTCTAATATCGAAGTTTTGCTCCTCAATCATGGCGATGGTTTCAGTAACTTGTCTAATATCCATGATGACCTCCTAGATATTATACATAGCTTCGAAAATCGCTGCACTCTGAATATTGATTTTTACATTCAAAGTTTGCCCAAAAGCTTCAAATTCATTACGAAGATAGGTAAAATCTTGCTTTTCATCACTAGATACAACAGCCATCATCGTAAAATATTCATCCAAGACAGTTTGAGAGATATCGTCAATATTCAATCCTAATTCTGCAATTTTACCAGAAACACCTGCAACAATTCCAGATTTATCTTTACCAACAACAGTTATAATCGCTTTCATAAGCAAACTCCAATTCTTCTTTTAATAGGAAACCTGAACATTAAACAGGATTCTTTTCAAATAGTATAGCATAATTCTAACGAAAATACTCAAAAACGCCTGCTTACGAAGTTGTTCTTAAGAAAAAAACAATTTCGTAAACAAGCGTCTACTATCCCAACTTATGATGAGTGTTCCCGCTAGGACCGAAATCCTAGCGGTAGACCAGAGCTAGACTAAGAGCACAAGACTCCATCATCATAACACTCAACAAAATTGATGATTTATACTAATTCGATGATCGCCATTGGCGCTGCATCACCACGACGTGGTTCAGTTTTAAGGATACGAGTGTATCCACCGTTACGTTCAGCATAACGAGGTGCGATTTCTGAGAACAATTTTTGAAGTGCTGTAGTAGAAGTGTACTTATCAGTTGCTTCATCATAGTTTTCAGATGCGATTTCATTACGTACGAAAGCAGCTGCTTGACGACGTGCATGCAAATCACCACGTTTACCTAGAGTAATCATTTTTTCAACAGTTTTACGGATTTCTTTAGCACGAGCTTCAGTTGTCACGATTGATTCGTTGATCAAAAGGTCAGTTGTCAAATCGCGAAGCATTGCTTTACGTTGTGAGCTAGTGCGTCCTAGTTTACGGTAAGCCATGTATTCCTCCTTTATTTATCTTTTAATCCAAGACCCAAATCAATGAGTTTGAGTTTCACTTCTTCCAAACTCTTGCGTCCAAGATTTCGTACTTTCATCATCTCTGCTTCAGATTTTTCTGTCAAATCATGCACAGTATTGATACCGGCACGTTTCAAACAGTTGTATGAACGCACAGACAAGTCCAGTTCCTCAATCGTACGATCCAAGATACGGTCGTCAGATTCAGTATCAGCTTCTTTCATCACTTCAGTTGACTTAGCAATCTCAGTAAGATTTGTAAACAAATCAAGATGTTCTGTCAAAATACGTGCTGAAAGCCCTAAAGCATCTTCTGGAATAATTGTTCCATTTGTCAAGATTTCAAGGGTTAATTTGTCAAATCCATCATTGCTACCTACACGAGCAGGTTCCACTTGATAGTTGACTTTTGTAACTGGTGTATAAATAGAATCTACAGCAAGTGTTCCAACTGGTGCATTATCTTTTTTATTTTCATCAGCAGGTACATATCCACGACCACTGTTAACAGTCATAGTCGCTTTTAGAGAAGAACCTTCACCGATTGTAAAGAGATAATGATCTGGATTTACAATTTCAATATCGCTATCTGTCAAAATGTCACCAGCTGTTACTTCAGCAGGACCTTCAACATCCAGTTCGATGATTTTTTCGTCTTCAACGTACGATTTCACTGCAATTCCTTTAATGTTCAGAATGATTTGCATCACGTCTTCACGAACACCTGGAACTGTGTCAAACTCATGTAACACACCATCAATGTTGATAGATGTCACAGCTGCTCCTGGTAGAGAAGCTAGAAGTACACGACGAAGAGAGTTACCAAGAGTTGTACCGTAGCCACGTTCAAGTGGTTCAATTACAAACTTGCCATAATCTTTATTTTCATCAATTTTTGTTATATTTGGTTTTTCAAACTCGATCATTTAGTTACTCCCTCTTAAACGAAAAGCAGTGTAATGCGATGATTATACACGGCGACGTTTTGGAGGACGAGCACCATTGTGTGGCACTGGAGTCACATCACGAATTGCTGTTACTTCAAGACCAGCGGCAGCAAGCGCACGAATAGCTGACTCACGACCAGAACCTGGACCTTTTACAGTAACTTCAACTGATTTAAGACCGTGTTCTTGTGCAGATTTAGCAGCAGCTTCAGAAGCCATTTGAGCAGCGAATGGTGTAGATTTACGAGAACCTTTGAAACCAAGAGCACCAGCTGATGACCAAGCAATTGCATTACCATGCACATCAGTAATCATAACAATAGTGTTATTAAATGTAGCGTGAATATGAGCAATACCAGATTCGATATTCTTTTTCACACGACGTTTACGTGTTGGTTTAGCCAAGACTTTTACCTCCTATATTATTTTTTCTTACCAGCAATCGCAACAGCTTTACCTTTACGAGTGCGAGCGTTGTTTTTAGTGTTTTGTCCACGGACAGGAAGTCCACGACGGTGACGGATACCACGGTATGAACCGATTTCCATCAAACGTTTGATGTTCAAGTTTACTTCACGACGAAGGTCACCTTCAACTTTGATTGCATCCACTTCACGACGGATAGCATCTTCTTGATCTGATGTGAGATCACGTACACGAACATCTTCTGAGATTCCAGCAGCAGCCAAAATTTTCTTAGATGTTGCAAGTCCGATACCATAAACATAAGTCAATGAGATTACTACGCGTTTGTCATTTGGAATGTCAACTCCAGCAATACGAGCCATGTTTTCTCCTTTCTATCTTATCCTTGACGTTGTTTGTGTTTTGGATTTGCTGGGCAAATTACCATAACACGACCATTACGACGAATAACTTTACAGTATTCGCAAATTGGTTTGACCGATGGTCTTACTTTCATTTCTTATCCCTCCAAGTTTTTCGATTATTTAAAGCGGTAAGTGATACGTCCACGTGTCAAGTCATATGGACTCATTTCGACAGTAACACGATCTCCCGCTAAAATACGAATATAGTTTTTACGAATTTTACCAGAAACTGTTGCTAAAATCTGATGTCCATTTTCAAGTTCAACCGTAAACATTGCATTCGGCATTGTATCAACTACTTTGCCTTCAACTTCAATCACATCGTCTTTTGCCACGCAAAAGCACCTCCATAAATTTCGATTCGATGCCTCTAGACACAGAGACAACAATTATAAGTCAGACTATCTCAGTATAACATTTGTAGCGGATTTTTGCAAGTGTGAAAAACGCTTTATTTCAAATTTGTCAATACTTTTTCGATATCTGAGAAGACATCATTGATATCTTGATTACCTTCGATGTCATGAACCAAACCTTTGGCACGGTAGTGAGCAATGATTGGTTCCCCTTGAGCAATATTCACATCCAAACGACGTTTGACTGTCTCAGGTTTGTCATCTTCACGTTGGTAATAATCTTCTTCTTTATAGTCAACTGGTGGGTTAAAGATCTTGTGGAAAGTTTCTCCAGTTACGCGGTGGATAATACGACCACTCAAACGTTCCAAAAGGCTGTCAGGATTTACTTCAATGTTGATAACACCTTCTAGTTCAATGCCAAGTTCAGCCAATGTTTTGTCCAAGGCATGAGCTTGTTCGATTGTACGTGGATAACCATCCAACAAGAATCCTGTTTCTTTAATATCATCTTGTGAAAGTCGTTCTTTTACGATTCCGTTTGTAACTTCATCAGGAACTAATTCACCCTTGTCAATATATGACTTAGCAAGAACACCCATTTCAGTTTGATTTGCCATTGCAGCTCGGAACATATCACCTGTTGAGATATGTGCAACATGGAATTGTTCTACGATTTTTGCTGCTTGAGTTCCCTTACCTGCACCAGGTAAGCCCATAATCAAAAGATTCATGATTTGATCTCCTTATTTTATTTTTAAATAGAAGCAAAAAATCTTTTCACCCCTATTTAAAAACAAAATAGAAGAGGGGAGACCAAACTCTCACAAATGTCAGAGTTTAAATCTCCACTCCCTCAGCATTTACTGATTCATACTCAATGAAAATCAAAGAGCAAACTAGGAAGCTAGCCGCAGGTTGCTCAAAGCACTGCTTTGAGGTTGCAGATAAAGCTGACGTGGTTTGAAGAGATTTTCGAAGAGTATCAGTAAATACTTTTATTCTGTTCTATCCATGAAACCAACATACTTACGTTTCAATAGGTAACCTTCCAATTGCTTGATTCCTTCAATACCTGTAGAGATAATGATCAAGAGACTTGTTCCCCCAAAGGCAACAACATCAGAAAGACCAAATACATCTTTAGCTGCAATCGGCAAAATGGAAATCACACCAAGGAAGAGGGAACCAACAGTTGCAAGACGACGAAGAAGTTTAGACATATATTCTTCTGTACCTTTACCAGGACGAACTCCATGGATATAGGCACCGCTCTTTTGTAGGTTCTCTGCCGCTTTTTCAGGATTAATCTGCACAAACGTATAGAAGAATGTAAAGAGAATAATCAACAAAGCATACATGGCAATACCAGTTGGAGAAGTGGTTGCCAACATCTCTTGTGCTACCCTTACCCAAGCCCAATCATGACCTGTAGCGCTCAAAAACTGAAGAATCGCCGCAGGCGCTGCAGTAATGGAACTGGCAAAGATAACAGGGATAACTCCAGCAGGGTTTACCTTCAATGGAAGGTAAGAGCTAGATGGAGCACCTTGTGCAACCTTCGTATATTGGATTGGAATTTTGTATTCTGCTTGTTGAACATAAGTTGTAAAGTAAATGATCAACAATACAGTAATAATCAAAATGATTACGAAAATGATAGATGAAGTGATACGGCTACTTGGGACGTTCACAAAGTAGTCCACATAGATGCCCTGAATCATCTCTGGAATTGAGGCAACAATCCCGGCAAAGATAATCATGGAAACACCGTTTCCGTATCCCTTATCTGTAATTTGCTCACCCAACCAAGTGACAATCATACTACCAGCTGTTAAGATGATACCAATCGTCAGAAAAACTTGTGGAGTTAAAGCAGTTTTAATCAATTGAGCTCCAGCCAAGGTATTAAAACCAGCTGTAATCCCGATAGATTGCACAAAAGCGAGAACTAGAGCAATATAACGAGTGGCTTGATTCAATTTTCTTCGGCCTACTTCCCCTTGTTTTCCCCACTCTACAAACTTGGGTAAAATATCCATTTGCAAGAGCTGGACAACAATAGAAGCGGTGATATAAGGACTAACTCCTAGGGCAAAAATCGAAAAGTTTTTTAGGGCATTCCCTGAGACCAAGCTCAACATGTTTAAGAAGGATAATCCACTTAAAGCATTCAAGCTATTGGCATTCACACCAGGAACTGTAATGCTAGTCCCGATACGAAAGACCAAAACGATAAAAATTGTAAATAAAATTTTTGATCGAACCTGCTTGACTTTAAGAGCTTCTCTTAATAATTTAAAAAACATAGGTCACCTCTCTTAGATGACTTCTACTGAACCACCTTTAGCAGTGATAGCTTCTTCAGCTGATTTAGAGAATTTAGCTGCTTTCACAGTCAATTTCTTAGTCAACTCACCGTTACCAAGAATTTTAATACCTGATTTTTCAGCTTTAACAATTCCTGCTTCGATAAGAACAACTGGAGTTACTTCAGCACCATCTTCAAAGACGTTCAATTGGTCAAGGTTCACAATTGCGTATTCTTTAGCGTTGATGTTAGTGAATCCACGTTTTGGAAGACGACGGAACAATGGAGTTTGTCCACCTTCAAAACCAAGGCGAACTCCGCCACCGCTACGAGCTTTTTGACCTTTTTGACCACGACCAGATGTTTTACCGTTACCTGATGAAGTACCACGACCAACGCGGTTACGTACTTTACGAGAACCTTCTGCAGGTTTCAATTCATGAAGTTTCATTTTTATTTTCTCCTCTTTTGTAAAATGCTAGCGCCGATAAGGGAGAAAAGGTTGTCTCCCCCATCAACTCGCCTATACGACGTCATCATAGATGACTATATCTAGTTTTAGGGGATGGTATAGTGCACATCCCCTAAAAATTCATTAGTTTACTTCTTCAACTGTTACCAAGTGAGATACTGCTGTGATCATACCACGGATAGCAGCGTTATCTTCTTTAATAACAGAGCTGTTCAATTTGCCAAGTCCAAGTGCTACAACAGTTTTACGTTGTGATGGAATGCGTCCGATTGGAGACTTAGTCAAAGTAATTTTAATTTGAGCCATTTTATCCCCTTTCTTATGCCAAATCAGAAACTGAAATACCACGAAGGGCAGCAACTTCTTCAGCGCGTTTCAATTGTTTCAAACCTTCAACAGTTGCACGAACAATGTTGATTGGAGTGTTAGAACCAAGTGATTTAGATGTAATATCTGCCACACCTGCCAATTCCACAACGGCACGAACTGCACCACCAGCGGCAACTCCAGAACCTTCTACAGCAGGTTTCAACAATACTTTAGCTCCACCGAATTCTGAAAGAACTTCGTGTGGGATTGTTGTTCCAACCATAGGAACTTCGATCAAGTTTTTCTTAGCATCATCTACTGCTTTACGGATTGCTTCTGGAACTTCTTGAGCTTTACCAGTACCAAATCCTACGCGACCGTTGTGGTCACCAACAACAACAAGAGCTGCGAAACGAAGACGACGTCCACCTTTAACAACTTTTGTAACACGGTTGACAGCAACTACGCGTTCTTCTAATTCAACTGCATTGTCTTTAAATGCCATTTTCTAGTGTCCTCCTATTAGAATTTCAATCCGTTTTCACGAGCTGCATCAGCCAAAGCTTTCACACGTCCGTGATATAGATATCCACCGCGGTCGAACACCACTTCTGAAATACCTTTAGCGTTTGCACGTTCTGCAACGAGTTTACCGACAGCAACGGCTTGTTCAGTTTTAGTTCCTTTTGAAACTTCTTTGTCAAGAGTTGAAGCACTTGCGAGCGTTACACCCGCTACGTCATCAATCACTTGAGCGTAGATGCCTGTATTAGAACGGAATACGTTCAAACGTGGGCGATCAGCAGTTCCAGAGAGTTTTCCGCGAACGCGACGGTGGCGTTTTTGGCGGAGTTTGTTTTTATCTGGTTTTGAAATCACAGTTTTCACCTCTTTAGTTTTAAATCGTGTGCTATGCACAAAGTTGGAAAATAGGTTGGTGGTTGAAAATCAACCACTCAACATTATTTACCTGTTTTACCTTCTTTACGGCGAACGAATTCACCAACGTAACGGATACCTTTACCTTTATATGGTTCTGGTGAACGAAGGCTACGTACGTAAGCAGCTGTTTGCCCAACTACTTCTTTTGAAATTCCGCTAACAACGATTGTTGTTGGGTTTGGAAGTTCAAAAGTAATTCCTTCTGGAGCTTCAACTTCGTCTGGATGAGATTTACCAACAGCCAAAACAAGTTTAGATCCTTGAAGTTGTGCACGGTAACCAACCCCGCGCATTTCAAGTTCTTTCTTGAATCCTTCTGATACACCAACAACCATGTTGTTCAAAAGGGCACGAGTAGTTCCGTGGATAGTTTTCATTTCTTTTGAATCGTTTGGACGGTGAAGAGTTACTTCAGTGCCTTCCACACGGATTTCAATATCTTTTGAGAACTCACGAGTAAGTTCTCCTTTAGGTCCTTTTACAGTTACAAGGTTGTCATTGTTAGTGAGTTCAACACCAGCAGGCAACACGATAACTTTATTACCAATACGTGACATGTTTATTTTCTCCTGTTAAATTGTCAGGCCAGAACGGCCAGTTTTCACGGGGGCTAAATCGATTTCTCGATTTAAAGGAACATTTAGGTTTCAATTTCAAAGTGAATCTAGGCATCGTCTCGCAGGCATAACTTTGGGTTAGGCAAGAGACGATAACGAAGAGTCACAAAGAAATTGGGAGCTAAATATTACCAAACGTAAGCGATAACTTCTCCACCAACATTCTTTTGGCGTGCTTCTTTATCAGTAAGCAAACCTTCAGAAGTTGAAAGGATAGCAATTCCAAGTCCGTTAAGAACTTTTGGAAGGTCTTCACGTTTTTTGTAGACACGAAGTCCTGGTTTAGAAACACGTTTCAAGTTAGTGATAACTTTTTCACCGTTTGGTCCGTATTTAAGGAATACACGGATGATGCCTTGTTTGTCATCTTCGATGATTTCAACGTTTTTTACAAAACCTTCGCGTTTAAGGATTTCAGCAATCCCTTTTTTGATGTTTGATGCAGGTACTTCAAGTACTTCGTGTTTAGCTTGGTTAGCGTTACGAATACGAGTTAGGAAGTCTGCGATTGGGTCAGTCATAACCATTTTGTTTTTCTCCTCTTACTAGTAGTTTGCAAGTTGCACTTGCTAGTTAACACATGATACAAAGAGCGTAACAGCAAGAGCAAAAATAGGCAATTTGATGCAGGAGCGATGCTCCAAAGAAAATTGGTCTTTTTTGCCAAAGCTGTAGCTCGTGTTCAAATTGGCAAGCCCAACTGAACCCGGGCTAAACTCTGTGTGAAAAAGATAAACTTTCCTAGAAACTTTAGTTTCTTCGTCAAGTTCCCTATTTTCACTTGGAGTTTTGACGCCCTTGATATCTTAAATTACCAAGATGCTTTTGTTACACCAGGAATTTGTCCTTTGTAAGCTAATTCACGGAAGCAAACACGGCAAAGTTTAAATTTGCGGTAAACTGAATGTGGACGACCACATTTTTCACAACGAGTATAAGCTTGAGTAGAGAACTTCGCTGGACGTTTGTTCTTAGCAATCATTGATTTTTTAGCCATTAGATTTACCTCCTATATTATTTTGCAAAAGGCATTCCAAGGCCTGTAAGCAATGCACGTGACTCTTCGTCAGTGTTAGCAGTTGTTACGATAACGATGTCAAGACCACGAGTTTTGTCAACGTCATCGAAGTTGATTTCTGGGAAGATCAATTGTTCTTTCACACCAAGTGTGTAGTTTCCGCGTCCATCAAATGATTTTGTTGGAACACCGTGGAAGTCACGTACACGTGGAAGTGAAACTGAAACCAATTTATCCAAGAATTCGTACATACGTTCACCACGAAGGGTAACTTTTGCACCGATCGCAACACCTTCACGAAGACGGAAGCCGGCGATTGATTTTTTAGCTTTAGTGATAAGTGGTTTTTGACCTGAGATAAGTGCCAATTCTTCAGCAGCTTTTTCAAGGCTTTTAGCGTTTGATACAGCTTCACCAACACCCATGTTCAAAACGATCTTATCTACTTTAGGCACAGCCATCACTGATGAGTAGTTGAATTGTTCTGTCAAAGCAGGAACTACTTCATTAAGATATTTTTCTTTTAAACGATTTGCCATTATACTTCTCCTTTCCTTCGTGATTAATCAAGCACTTCGCCTGATTTTTTGTTGTAGCGAACTTTTTTACCGTCTACAAATTTGTAACCAACACGACCAGCTACACCATTTTTGTCCAAAACTTGAACGTTTGATACGTGGATAGCTGCTTCTTTCTCGATGATACCACCTTGAGGAAGCTCGTTAGTTGGACGTTGGTGTTTCTTAACGATGTTAACACCTTCAACGATAACTTTGTTTACTTTTGGAAGGGCAGTAAGGACAACAGCTTCTGTTCCCTTATCTTTACCAGCGATTACGCGAACTTTGTCGCCTTTTTTTACAAACATTAGGTTTCTCCTTGATTTTTCTTACGCCCATAAGGGCACCCTGGAGGTAAATCCAGGGGACTAGTTTGTTTCTAAAAATTAAAGTACTTCTGGAGCAAGTGACACGATCTTCATGAAGCCACCTTCACGCAATTCACGTGCAACTGGGCCAAAGATACGTGTTCCGCGAGGAGTTTTGTCTTCACGGATGATAACTGCTGCGTTTTCGTCAAATTTGATGTATGAACCATCAGCACGACGAGCACCTGATTTAGTACGAACGATAACTGCTTTAACAACGTCACCTTTTTTAACCGCACCACCAGGAGTAGCTTGTTTTACAGATGCCACGATAACATCACCGATGTTTGCAAATTTACGTCCTGAACCACCAAGAACTTTGATAGTCAAGATTTCGCGAGCACCGCTGTTGTCTGCGACTTTCAAACGAGTTTCTGTTTGAATCATTTCAGTTTTCTCCTTTCAGGTTTGATTAGATGATGACCGCTTCTTCAACAACTTCTACAAGACGGAAACGTTTTGTAGCTGAAAGCGGGCGAGTTTCCATGATACGTACGATATCGCCTTCTTTGGCAACATTGTTTTCATCATGAGCTTTGTATTTTTTAGAGTAGTTAATACGTTTACCATAGACTGGGTGGTTACGTTTTGTTTCAACTACAACTGTGATTGTCTTGTCCATTTTGTCAGATACAACACGTCCAACAAGAACTTTACGATTATTGCGTTCCATTGAAATTTCTCCTTCCCTAGTCTATTATTTCGCTTCAGATTGAACTGTTTTGATACGAGCGATTTGTTTTTTAACTTCTTTCAAGCGAGCTGTTTGTTCCAATTGACCAGTAGCAGCTTGGAAACGAAGTTCAAACAATTCTTTTTTCAATTCGTTTTCGCGCTTCGCGAGTTCTTCTTGAGAAAGACCACGAAGTTCTTTAACAAATTCTTTTACTTCATTAAGTTTCATGCCTTCTCCTTATTCTGCTTCACGTTTTACGAATTTACATTTAACTGGCAATTTGTGGCTAGCAAGACGAAGCGCTTCGCGTGCAATCTCTTCAGATACACCAGCGATTTCGAACATCACTTTACCACGTTTAACTGGTGCTACCCAACCTTCAGGTGCCCCTTTACCAGATCCCATACGCACACCGATAGCTTTAGCAGTGTATGATTTGTGTGGGAAGATTTTAATCCAAACTTTACCACCACGTTTCATGTAACGAGTCATGGCGATACGAGCAGCTTCGATTTGGCGGTTAGTGATCCAGTGGCTAGTTGTAGCTTGAAGACCGTATTCACCGAATGCTACTTCTTTTCCACCTTTTGCTTCACCGCGCATTTTTCCACGGAATTCACGACGGTGTTTAACACGTTTAGGTACTAACATTGGTTATTTACCTCCTTTAGTGTTTTTGCGAGCTGGAAGAACTTCACCACGGTAGATCCATACTTTAACACCAAGTTTACCGTATGTAGTATCTGCTTCTTCCCAAGCGTAATCGATATCTGCACGAAGTGTGTGAAGCGGAACAGTTCCTTCAGAGTATCCTTCAGCACGGGCGATATCTGCACCGTTCAAACGACCTGATACTTGAGTTTTGATTCCTTTAGCTCCAGCACGCATTGCACGTTGGATTGCTTGTTTTTGTGCACGACGGAAAGCAACACGTTGCTCCAATTGACGAGCAATTCCTTCACCTACAAGGTGAGCATCCAAATCAGGTTGTTTGATTTCGATGATGTTGATGTGTACTTGTTTTCCAGTCAATTTGTTAAGTTTTGCACGGAGTGCATCAACGTTAGCACCACCTTTACCGATAACCATACCTGGTTTAGCAGTGTGAAGTGAAACGTTAACTTTGTTTACTGCGCGTTCGATTTCAATAGTTGAAACTGCTGCGTCAGCAAGTTCTTTTTGAACGAATTTACGGATTGCAAGATCTTCATGAAGGTAATCCGCGTATTCTTTTTCAGCATACCATTTGGCATCCCAATCACGGATGATGCCGACACGCATACCAATTGGATGTACTTTTTGACCCACGATTTTACCTCCTTATTTTTCTGCAACAGCTACAGTGATGTGAGCTGTACGTTTGTTGATTGGTGAAGCTGAACCTTTCGCACGTGGACGGAAACGTTTCATAGTTGGTCCTTCGTTTGCGAATGCTTCAGATACTACCAAGTTAGCTTTATCCAAACCAAAGTTGTTTTCAGCGTTAGCTACAGCTGAGTTCAAAACTTTCAAGATGATTTCAGCAGCTTTGTTTGGAGTGAATGTCAAGATTGCGATTGCATCGGCTACGCTTTTACCACGGATGTTATCAAGAACAAGACGTGATTTACGAGGTGAAACACGTACTGTACGAGCCATTGCTTTAGCTGAAGTAATTTCTGCCATTTATGTTCTCCTTATTTTCTACGTGTTTTCTTGTCGTCTGCAGCGTGACCTTTGTAAGTACGAGTTGGTGCAAATTCACCAAGTTTGTGACCTACCATGTCTTCTTGGATGTAAACAGGTACGTGTTTACGTCCGTCATAAACTGCGATAGTGTAACCAATGAAACTTGGGAAGATCGTTGAACGACGTGACCAAGTTTTAATAACTTTTTTCTTTTCGTCGTTAGCTTGAGCTTCAACTTTTTTCATCAAATGCTCATCGACGAAAGGTCCTTTTTTAAGACTGCGTCCCATTTTTATATTTTCTCCTTTAAATGTTGTACCACAGCGGCTTGCGCTCCTATGGAGCGCTACCGAGCTGGCGGATTTACTAGTTGCTTAAGCGACTAGTTTAATATTATTTCTCGTTGCGACGACGAACGATAAGTTTGTCAGATTTCGCTTTCTTGTTACGAGTTTTAAGACCAAGAGCAGGTTTGCCCCATGGAGTAGATGGTGCTTTACGACCAACTGGTGCTTTACCTTCACCACCACCGTGTGGGTGATCGTTAGGGTTCATTACAGAACCACGAACTGTTGGGCGGATACCTTTCCAACGGCTACGTCCTGCTTTACCAAGGTTTACAAGTCCGTGTTGTTCGTTTCCGACAACACCAACTGTAGCACGGCAAGTTCCAAGAATCATACGAACTTCACCTGATTGAAGACGAACAAGAACGTATTTACCTTCAGAACCCAATACTTGAGCAGATGCACCAGCAGCACGTACCAATTCACCACCACGACCTGGTTTCAACTCGATGTTGTGGATCAAAGTACCAACTGGAATGTTAGCAAGTGGAAGAGCATTCCCGACTTTGATATCTGCTTCTGGGCCTGAAACGATACGTTGACCTACTTCAAGACCCTTTGGAGCGATGATGTATGCTTTCACACCGTCAGTGTAGTGTACAAGAGCGATGTTTGCAGAACGGTTTGGATCGTACTCGATTGTTTTAACAACTGCTTCAACGTTGTCTTTGTTACGTTTGAAGTCAACCAAACGGTAGAAACGTTTGTGTCCACCACCTTGGTGACGAACTGTGATACGACCGTTGTTGTTACGACCAGCCTTGCTCTTCAATGCAACAAGCAATGATTTTTCAGGAGTGCTTGTTGTGATTTCAGCGAAATCCAAAGAAGTCATATTACGGCGACCGTTTGTTGTTGGTTTATAAACACGAATTCCCACGATATTTCCTCCTTAGATTATTCAGCTTCAGCAGCAAACAACTCGATTGCTTTAGAATCAGCTGTAAGTGTGATGATAGCTTTTTTAGTTTTGTTAGTAAAACCAGTGTAACGTCCAACACGTTTAGCTTTTGGTTTTACGTTGATTGTGTTAACATTTGCAACTTTAACACCTTCGAAAGCAGCTTCAACAGCTTGCTTGATCAAAAGTTTGTGTGCACGAGTGTCAACTTCAAATACATATTTCCCTGCTTCAAGTTGAGCCATTGAGCTTTCAGTGATAACAGGTTTTTTGATAACATCATACAAATTCATTATGCAAGAACCTCCTCGATTTTAGAGATAGCTGCTTGAGTAACAAGAAGTTTGTCACTATTTGCGATGTCAAGAACACTTGCAGTTGTAGCAGTCGCAACTTTCACGTTTGGAAGGTTACGAGCTGAAAGAGCTGCGAATTCGTTTCCTTCTTCAAGAATAACAAGGACTTTAGAATCGATGCTCAAAGCTGCAAGAACTTTTGCAAATTCAGCAGTTTTTGGAGCTGTAAATTCAAGAGAATCAACGGCTACAAATTTGTTTTCAGCAACTTTTTCTGAGTAAACAGATTTAAGCGCAAGGCGACGAACTTTTTGAGGAAGTTTGTACGCATAGCTACGTGGAGTTGGTCCGAAGACGATTCCACCACCACGCCATTGTGGAGAGCGGATAGAACCTTGACGAGCACGTCCAGTTCCTTTTTGACGCCATGGTTTGCGTCCGCCACCTGAAACAGCTGAACGGTTTTTAACTGCGTGAGTTCCTTGACGAAGGCTAGCACGTTGGCTGATGATCACATCAAACACAACAGATTGGTTTGGTTCGATACCAAAGATTGCATCGTTAAGAACAACTTCGCCCGCTTGTTTACCAGTTTGGTCGAATAATGTTACATTTGCCATTTTGACTGTATTCCCCTTTCCTTATTATTTACCAGCTTTAACTGCTGATTTGATAGTGATAAGAGATTTCTTAGCACCTGGTACGTTACCTTTGATAAGGATAACGTTCTTTTCTGGAACAACTTGTACAACTTCAAGGTTTTGAATTGTTACGCGGTCGCCACCCATACGTCCTGCAAGGTTTTTACCTTTGAATACGCGGTTAGGTGCAACAGGTCCCATAGAACCTGGACGACGGTGGTAACGAGAACCGTGAGCCATTGGTCCACGTGATTGTCCGTGGCGTTTGATAACACCTTGGAAACCTTTACCTTTAGAAGTACCAGTTACGTCAACAACGTCTCCAGCTGCGAATGTATCAACTGTGATTTCAGCACCAACTTCCAAGCCTTCAACGTTTTTGAATTCACGAATGAAGCGCTTAGGAGCCGTGTTAGCTTTCGCTACATGTCCTTTAGCAGGTTTGTTGCTCAATACTTCGCGTTTGTCATCGAAACCAACTTGGATAGCGTTGTATCCGTCTGTTTCAACAGTTTTAACTTGAAGGACAACGTTTGGAGTTGCTTCAATAACTGTTACAGGGATCAATTCGCCAGCTTCAGTGAAGATTTGAGTCATTCCCACTTTTTTCCCTAAGATTCCTTTTGTCATGAGAAAATAGTTCCTTTTCTATATTTTTTATTCAAAAAGTTTTTAACGAGCGTTTTTTATGCTCAAGGTATCAAGCTTTAGATTAAAGTTTGATTTCTACGTTTACACCACTTGGAAGATCCAATTTCATCAAAGCATCAACTGTTTTTTGAGTTGGGTTAACGATATCGATCAAACGTTTGTGTGTACGCATTTCAAATTGTTCGCGAGAGTCTTTGTATTTGTGAGTCGCACGAATGATTGTGTAGAGGCTACGTTCAGTTGGAAGTGGAATTGGACCCGCAACTTGTGCACCTGTACGAGTAGCTGATTCTACGATTTTTGCAGCCGCTGTGTCAAGCGTACGGTGTTCGTAAGCTTTCAAACGGATACGGATTTTTTTGTTTGCCATCTTTTTCTCCTTTTCGTCTATTTAAGATAATAGGCTAGCTCCACAAGAAAACCGACGCGGTGTTGCGTGGCAATGCAACCGAGCGTGTCGCAACCTCTTGCATCAAAGCTAAGGCTGTAATTTACAGCACCATAATAGAATAACACAAAGCCCCTGCGATTGCAAGGGATTTGTTAGGTTTTTTTCGTTTTTTTACGATGAAACTGTTTTCCTATTTTTCTTTTTAAAATTAGGGATTTTCTTCTATATAAACTGACTCCTCTTGACCTCAAATTTACCTTCTGATTGGTCCACTAGAATGTCCGCCCTTGACTCAGTTTCTTTATAGTATCGCAGATACTGCTCCCGTCTCATCTGATGGCTAGCCAATATAAAGGATGCATCGCGATTTCTCACAGTCGTATCTCTAGCAAGGCGTCGCTTTAATTCGGTCTCCTCATCCGTGTAGAAACAGATAGTTTTGTCAAAGAGTTCTTTGGGTAAAAAGCCAACAGACATCCCTTCGACAATCAGAATTGGCTTTGCTCCAGACAAGACCTCACTAGCTTTCCAAGGTTCTTCAATTGTTAAGATATCCATGCCAGCCTTTAAAGCGAGAATGTCTCTTTCTAAACTTACCAGTTCATGAGCCACAGGTAAACAAGCGGTCACTTTTTGGTCTGGAGTCTCCTTTGGCACCACTAAATGACGATTTGAAGCAATGTAAGGATCGGTTTCCAATAAGTTTACCTTTGCAGAATCTAGGGTTTGGTACAATTCCTGTGCAAAAGTTGATTTACCCGAAGCCCCATGACCGTATATTCCCAGTGTCCTGACTTTCCCCGTCTCGATCTCTGAGACTAGTTGGTCTACTAAGTCTTTTTTCTTCATTCTCTCTTCACCTGTTCATAGCTTTCTTTTCCGTCATTAAGCTTGTCCCAAATCACTACTTGCCCACTTTGGAGCGATTTTTGCACATCTATAATTCGTTGGTTGGACGAACCTCGAAACTGAAGCATAAGATTTCTCTTAGTTCGATCATACCGTCCATCGACAAGAATGTCAATCAGTGACAAGAGTTCCAGTTTATCTGGAGTTTCCAACATCATTTCTTCCCAAGTATAGCCCGTCCAGGACCAGATGTCTTTATCTGGCAATTCCTTCCGGATACGTTTCACGAGTGGCAAGAGAATTCCCGTATTGAGAAAGGGTTCCCCTCCCAGTAAGGTTAACCCCTGAACATAAGGCTGGGCAAGATCTGCCATGATTTGCTCTTCTAATTCTGCTGTGTAGGGAATTCCTGCATTGAAAGACCAAGTCGCAACATTATAACACCCCTCGCAGTGAAACATGCAGCCTGATACATAGAGAGAGTTACGCACACCCTCTCCATCCACAAAGTTAAAGGCCTTGTAGTCAATGATACGCCCTTGACTGAGTTCCTCGCTTTTCCATTCTTGTGGTTTCGGATTATTCATTCGCTACCTCTATCCAATAACGCTCGACTCCATTACGAACATCCTCAAGGAGCCCACCATTTGCTAGAATGACTGCTCTACTAGCAGGATTATTCACACTACAGGTCACAAGAGCTTTCTTTATGTTTTTTTCTTTAGCAACTTGCAAGCCCTGACGGAGAGTCTCTTTAGCATAACCCTTCCCTCTTTCAGATGGGCGAATGGAGTAGCCAATGTGACCAGCATAATTCAGTAAACCCTCATGTAGTCTCAGCCGTAGATTCAAAAAGCCTAAAGCATGGCCTGATTTATCAAACAATACGAACTGAATTGATGGAACGCGATTTTCCAGCAATCCTATTCCCATTTCTTTATTATGGCTAGTTTCTAGCCACTCCTCATAATCAAAGTTCTCAGTATCCCAAAAGCCACCGTTATGAGCCGATTGAGTCTGTTCAAACTCTGCCATCATCTCTAAAACAGTTTCTTTATCTGTTAATCTTGGTCTGCGTAATTCCATCCTTACCTCCCACTAAGAGAAAAGCGAGAGTTGACTCTCACTTTTATTTTTTCTTATTCTTGTTTAAAAATTGTTCTCTGAGGTTGAGCAAGCGTTCTTTTTTACCAGCTCCACCTTTAGAGTGTTTCTCGTGATAACGGGTCACTTGTGCACGCCCCTTATCGTCTAATTGATATTTTCCCATTTCATTTCTTTCTAATTTGTTACTTGATGACCAGCCATTTTAATCGTTGAGCCATTCATGTGTTTGACACGCGCTGCAATTTCCTTGTGACGCCCATTGACCATAGGTCTCGCTTGAGGATTACCTAAATAGCCACAAGTCCGTTTAACAACGTCTACTGTTTTAGGGTCGCTATTGCCACAGTTAGGACAAGCAAAGCCCCTCTCAGTTGGTTCAAAATCCCCTTCAAAGTCACACTTGTAGCAACGGTCTATTGGAGTATTGGTCCCAAGATAGCCCACACGGTCATAGGCATAATCCCAGACAGCTTCCAGAGCCTTAGGATTTTGCTGGAGGACTGGATACTCACAATAATGGATGAAACCACCTGACGCACCTGCTTCTGGATAGACTTTCTCAAAGTCCAATTTTTCAAACGGCGTTGGATTTTTACGAACATCGTAGTGGAAAGAGTTAGTGTAGTATTCCTTATCTGTAATATCAGGAATAGAACCAAACTTCTCTGTATCTAGTCTACAGAAACGATCTGTCAAACTTTCAGACGGTGTTGAGTAGATAGAGAAATGATAGCCATATTGGTCAGACCACTCTTCTACCCGGCGTTTCATATCTCGAATAATGTCTAGCGTGAATTCCTTGGCTTCTGGATTGTGTTCCCAGCTATTTCCAAAGAAGACTGTCGCTACCTCGTACAAACCGATGTAACCCAGCGAAACGGTTGCGCGACGATTCTTAAAGAGCTGGTCAACACTTTCTTCTTTACCTAGACGATGGCCAAAAGCACCGTATTGATAAAGGATAGGAGCATTGGCTGGCGTCGCCTCTTTCGTGCGTTCGACACGGTAAACAAGAGCATCTTCAGCGATATTCATTCGCTCGTTGAAGATTTCCCAGAACTTATTCATGTCGCCCTCAGACTCAAGAGCAATACGAGGTAGGTTAACTGTCACAACACCAAGGTTCATGCGACCTGAATTGACTTCTACACCATTTTCATCCTTCCATCCTTGAAGGAACGAACGGCAACCCATAGGAACTTTGAAAGAACCTGTCAACTCAACAATCTTATCATAGGATAAGACATCCGGATACATCCGTTTAGTTGCACACTCGAGGGCCAACTGTTTGATGTCGTAGTTAGGCGAACCTTCCTCTAAATTGAGTCCTCTTTTAAGCGTAAAGATGAGTTTAGGGAAGATAGCTGTGCGGTGTTCTGAACCAAGTCCCTTGATTCGGATGTTCAAGATAGCTTTTTGAATTTCCCGCTCAAAACGACTGGTTCCCAGACCAAAACCTAGCGAAGTAAAAGGTGTTTGTCCATTTGAAGTGAAGAGAGTATTGATTTCATACTCGAGAGATTGCATGGCATCGTAGATGTCCTTTTGCGTTTTCTTCCAGGCATAATCTTCCCGTTTTTCAGGCAAAACCCACTCTTCTGCATCTTTGAGATGTTTTTGATAATTCTTCTCTGCATAAGGCGCCAAGACTTCATCGATACGGTCAGCTGAACAGCCCCCATACTGGCTTGAAGCAACGTTGGCAATGATTTGGGAAATCTGAGCTGTTGCAGTCTGAATAGACTTGGGACTTTCTACCTCTGCATTTCCAATCTTAAAACCATTTTCCAACATCCCCTTGAAATCAATCAAACAGCAGTTGGTCATAGGAGTATAGGGACTGTAGTCCAAATCATGATAATGGATATCCCCCTTTTGGTGGGCATTGGCTACGTGCTTGGGAAGCATTTGCAGTCCGATTGATTTCCCAACAATCCCTGCTGTCAAATCACGCTGGGTATTAAAGACATCGCTGTCTTTATTAGCATTTTCATTGACAACTGCCTGGTCTTTGTTGAGTAGTTTATGGATACTAAAGTTGATATCTGTCGCTTTTGAGCGCTCAAAATCCCTCTGCGTCCGATAAGTAATATACTCCTCAGCCAGCGCATATTCTTTGGCTTCAAGGAGTTCATGTTCTACAATATTTTGAATTTCGTAAATCTTAACCCCCTGTGGAAAGCGACTATGAATTTCTGTGACAATTCGCTCGGTCAGAGCATTGAGGCGTTTTTCGACCAAGGGTGTCACATCCATAACCTTGTCTGCCGCCTTGTGGAGAGCCTTGTCAATCTTGTCCACATCAAATACAACACGTCTCCCATCTCGTTTCTCGACGAAGAGAGTTGGCAAAATTGTAATTTTTTCTTCTAGTGCAATCATATGCATTCTCTTTTCTAAAATGTTCTTTCTAAAAAGTATTATACCACTCTAAAAAGAAAAATCAATATCTTGTGTTAAAAATCCTAAAATTTTTAAAAATACACAAGATATTGATTTGGTTATTTAATTTTATAGACTTTAAACTCTGAGTAATCCGTCTTTACTGGTTGGTAATTTTCTTTTAAGAGTGTTTCCACTTCAGACCAGACTGGCACCTTGTCATTCACCACAATCACCTTAGGTTGTTTTTCTTTCAAGTCATTGAGTAGCTTATTCCGGTTTTCCTCAGTTGCTGTATAGTGCACGGGAGACAAAATCGCCGATGGCGACAAGCGCTCACTCTTACGATAAAGAGTCGCAGTATCATCCCATGCATAGATAGCATCTTCCGTATTTGTCTCCTCTTTTACCAAATCAGCAAGACGATTACGTTCTTGATAAGGTACCGGATAAAGGACAAACTTCATCAAAAAAGGAACAGTCAAAAGATAGACAAGCCCTAAAACTGGCAGATATAGATTTCCTTTAAAAAAACGACTCCATAGGCTAACTGGCGTTTCTCTTCGTCTTCTTCTAACACTACGCCCCCTCTGTTGACTCTTAATATTGGTTACCAATAAAAGTAGGAAAACAGGGAAGACGACCATCAAATAAGAAGCGTGCAGAGGCTCTTGTGAAAAGAAAAGCAAAATCAAACCTAAAATTGTCACAAGACTTGCAGGAACCGAAATGACGTATAGTTTAGAGGGCTTGGATTGAAAGAGACCTAAAAAGATACAAACCACAAATCCCAAACCAAGGGACAACAAGCCATAAAAAGCCATATTCTCTAAAATTTTAGAAGTGAAATCAAAGCTAATACTGTCAATAGGATAACGAATACCACTAATGGCATCCCCAAAACTTCCTGTTGCAACACTATAGTAGGCAGTTGGATAAAAGATAAGTGAAAAACCTAAAGCCACTG
Source organism: Streptococcus sp. 9903 (assembly GCF_013276625.1). Classification (NCBI taxonomy): domain Bacteria; kingdom Bacillati; phylum Bacillota; class Bacilli; order Lactobacillales; family Streptococcaceae; genus Streptococcus; species Streptococcus sp. 9903. The sequence continues at coordinate 74,363 of NZ_VMLI01000005.1, forward strand.
CAAGAAACTGATAAAACCCATGCGCAAAGCGTCTATGCCCAAGGTTAAAGACCAACAAGCCTAAACTCACTACAGCAATAAACAGGAGCGATGACAAGGGGGCAAAGAAAAATCCTCCCGCCAAAGCCAGCCCAATCCGTATAAATCCCTTATCATGGCTTGGATTGCTTAGATAGGCCGCAACTAAACTAAAGGCCGCGAATAAGAAAGGAAGCGCTAAAAGAGTCGCATAACCTCCACCAAAAGCAAGACCTGTAACTAGCATGTAAAAAATAGTCACCACTTGTCCAGCTTGGTCTCCTTGCTCTGTCAAGGTGTCCGCCGATTGAAAGAGGAAAAATCCTCCTGCTACCAAGGCTAACCACTCAAAAATGGCAAAGAAAAATCCGCCCTGAGTCACATAAGTCAGCAAATAATAAAGCAAACCTTGACTTCCATAATAGTCGCTGTAAATCTTCCCTGTCTGATGAAGCGCCCAACCTGCATAAAAATCCTGCACTTCTTGTGCACTCATTAAATCGAGTAATAGCGGTACTCCTAGAGTTATCCCCGTTACAAGCGTACTCCATAGTAAAATTTTCACCAAAGGAAGACGACTTGATTCACGATGATACGATTCTTGTTCGATTTGGTATTCTAGAGGTTCACGATTCTCCTGATGAACTTCTTCTACTCTACCATACACACTCATATCGTTTCTCCTATTCAATTTATCTGTCTTAGTATATCAAAAAGTCCTAGGATTGTCAGCTTGCGATGGCTGTTTGAGTGATTTTTTGCATAGTTTCACAAAGGTTTCAATTTCCCGAAAGCGGTGTAAATGTGTCTGTTTAAATGACATGATATAATCCAATTCTTTCTGAGTCAGCATCGTCCCTCCCTATATCTTTCTATTCGTAAAAAGCAAGAAAAAGAGGACTCGGTCATTTCCTAAGTCCTAGATTTCTTATAAGATTGGGGCGAATAACTGGGCGATTTCTTTTACAAGCTTTTGATACCAGCTCGTTTTGATAGAATGGGGATAAACTTCCTGAGAATCTGCAAATATATTTTGAAAATCTCGGGCTATTTCCATTATAGAAGGAGTTTTATAGAGTAAGACTGCATTTTCATAATGGTGTACCAAGCTTCGGTAGTCGAGATTGATTGTCCCCACCACCGCAAAATCCTCGTCTACCAACATCTGCTTACTATGAATAAAACCTGGACTATACTCATAAATTCGAACACCAGCAGAAAGAAGGTCTGGATAAGCGCCTCTTGTGACTAACTGAATGAACTTCTTATCTGGTATGTAAGGGGTGATAATTCGAACATCGACCCCTCTCATAGCTGCATTTTTGATTGTCTCCGTTAAATCATAGTCTATGATCAAATAAGGTGTCGTAATATAGACCGATTCCGTTGCTTGATTGATCAAACTCTGATAAACCTTTTTCCCTACCTGCGTTCGAAAAATTGGCTTGGGTCCACTCCCGTATGGAATGGTTAAACCGTCACTTGGGATAGAATGATTTTCTAAATGATATTGATCAAAATCACTAATCTCTCCTCGATTGATGTACCAAGTGGTTAAAAACAAGCGTGTCAGGGCTTTTACTGCTAGCCCGTCCAAGCGAATTCCACTATCCTTCCAATAACCAAATCTCTCGACATGGTTAATGTACTCATCTGCCAGATTGACCCCACCAGTATAGGCTATCTGACCATCAACAATCAATATTTTTCTATGATCTCTGTTATTATAGGCCACTGTCAAACGAGGAATAACTTTATTGAATTTATGGGCCTCGATGCCCAGCTGACGAAGTCGATGTGCATAATCTCCTGTTAAAGTAGCCATACAGCCAATATCGTCATAGAGCAGTTTAACTTCAATGCCTTGAGCGACTTTTTGCTCCAAGATTTCTAAAATACGATTCCACATCAAACCTTCTTCTATAATGTAATATTCCAAGAAGATAAATTTCTCAGCCTTTTTAAGATCTTCTACCATCTTTTTCCACATAGCCTCTCCGTTAGGAAAAAATGTAGAGGCAGTTTGATCATAGACATCGGCATTGGTATCCATACTCAATAAGGACTTGATGACGCCATATGCCGCCTTGTCACTTTCTTTTAATTCCTCTTTTAGTAGCTGGCTATTTGCTTCTTGGAAATGCATGGAGCCTAGCTTCTTCAGTTGTTTGATTTCTTTTTTGGACAATCTCCTCTCACCAAACATCAGATAGAGCAAGGGGCCAAATACTGGCACAAAGGCTACTAATAACCAGGTTACCTTATTCTCAGGAGTCGTATTACGGTTGACTATCGAAATGATTGTGATGATACTCAGTAGAATGAGGACAGTAATCCATAAAATGGGGGCCATGCGCCCTAAATAAAGAAAGAGACCAAAAACCAGACAAAGTTCAAGTAGCATAATCGAAAGACTAAAGCCATACTTGGACATCAATAATTGAAATTTTCTATATTTCATATCCCCTCCTTGATATTTTGAACACTAAAAACAGGTAATTGATACTAGTATAACTCAGGTATTCGGTAGAAGGCAAGTATTTATGATTATTTTCTAAGCAAAAGTAAAAAGGCTGAAAAATCCAGCCCTTCCTACTTGCATAGTCTTATTTAGTTAAAACGATTTGGTCCGATGGGTCTCTATCCATATCGTCTACGACGATTTGATTACCGTTTACAGTGTAAATTTTGACATCATCGCCAATAATCATGCGTTGATTTGCTGCATCAAATGTGACCTGTTTGACTTTCTGATCCCCGTCAGATTCGAGCTCAGTCCATGTACCAGTCGTTCCAGTGACCACTAAAGTGATACGGTCTCCGTCATCTTGGCCTGTATAAGTCCCATCAATATCAGTCGGTTGAGCAACAGGTTGGTTCTGTACTGGAGCCGCTTGATTTTGATTACTTCCTGCATTTGCAGTATTGGTATTCTGTTGAGCAGGTTGTTGAGCAGGTTGTTGGACCTGCTGCTGAGCCACAGGCTGTTGAACTGGTTGTGTTCTTTGGGAACAAGCAACTAGCAAAGATACACTCGCTAAAGAAACAATAGAAAGTGCTGCTGTTTTGAATGTCATAATAAATGTCCTTTCTCTTGCCATGCTAGAAAAATAGATTTTCCTTAGCCAGCAATTCATCTAGTATAACAAAGACAAAAGAAGAGGTCAATTTATCTGCTCATGCCCCAGTAGGTGGCTCCGTACTTCTGAGATAAAATAGAGAGACCCTGTAATGAATAACAAGTCCTGAGCATCTGCTCTTTCTTCAAAACTGCTGATAAATTCTCTGTAAGAAGGAATGACATGGTAACCTGTTACATCTGTCTCATCCAGAGAACCTTGATAGTCAAAACCAGTCACCTTGAGTGCCACCTGAGGCAATTTTTGAGTCAGATAACCCAACATCCCTTGATAATTCTTGCGTTTCAAGGCCCCAAAGAGGATTTGAGGCCGATAGCCTTCCTGCTCTTTTTCTTTGACAAACTCAACCAAGCGAGTCAAGGCAGGGAGGTTATGGGCACCGTCCAAGTAAATCTGCGGACGAATACGCTCCAAACGCCCAGCCCAATGGGTCTTCTCCAAAGTCTGTCTTACAGCCTGCTCATCAACAACTTCCTTTCCTTCCCTCATAAAAAGAAGGAACGTTTGCAACGCCAAGGCCGCATTTTCCTGCTGATAAGCTCCTTCCAATCCTATGTTCAACTGCGAAAAAGTTCCCAAAGAACTTGAAAAATCACCATCCTGCATTGAAAATTCCTGGCCTGCCTGATAAAGGGTAACAGCTAAAGAGTCTGCTTTTTTCTGACAAACAAGCCTAGCTTCTGAAGGCAACTTAGCAATCACTGCCTTTTTACCAGCCTTAAAAATACCAGCTTTCTGCTCTGCAATTGCTTCTAGACTGTCACCCAGAGTCTCCTGATGGTCAAGTCCGATGGAGGTGATGACAGCAATCTCTCCAGTTACCACATTGGTCGTATCAAGTAAGCCACCAATTCCCACTTCTAATAAAACCAAGTCCACCTCTTGCTCCCTAAAATAGAGAAAAGCAATCAAGGTCAGCAATTCAAAAAAGGACAACTGATCATGGGTTTGCAGAAGCGTTTTCTCCATCTCCTTGACCTGCTCGGCCAAACGGATGAAGTCTGTGTCTGCTATAGGTTGCCCATTAATGCAGATTCGATCATTGATAGAGACGATATGAGGGGAGGTAAAGGTCGCAACTTTTTTGCCATGCCCCATAAATAACTCCCTCATAAAAGCAATGGTAGATCCTTTCCCATTAGTCCCTGTTACGTGGATAATAGGGTAAGACTGCTCAGGATTTCCTAACAAATCCACCGCTGCTTGCATTCGGCCCAAACCTGATCGAAAATTCAAACCAATCCGACTATGGAGCCATTCTTCTACTTCAAACATATACATCTCCTTAATTACAGGTTCAATCAACTGCCTCAATAAAGTCTCATAACTAACAAAAACGAGGCCAGGATTTTCGTCCCGACCTCTCACCTGGTTAGCTAATCACTAGCAACTATGAATATTAACTTGGGCTAAAAACATCCACTGGATGTTCCAACTCTTCCAATTTCTAGGAGTTGGGGTGATACAGTCTCCCAGACTTACCAGCTCTCTCTTATTTCAAGGAGCTGGGCTAAAAACATCCACTGGATATGCCTGCGTTTCTATTTTCTAGCGCAGGGCTAAACACGTCCACTGGACGTGTTTACTCCTCCATAAAGCTATTGAAGACTTCTTCAATCATGTTCCATTCGTCTTCTGAGTCTTCTGGGATTGGTTGCAATTCGCCTTCTGTTCCATCTTCGTTTTCGATGAATGAGTAAGCTTGGATTTCAACTTGTCCGTCTTCGTCTTCTTCTGCGTTAACTGGTACTAGAAGAACATAGTTTTTACCAAATTCTTCTTTTCCGTCAATGGTCAAAAGGATTTCAAACAAGGTTTCATTTCCTTGCTCATCTACTAGTGTGATTAGTTCACGTTCTTCGTGGTCGTGGTTATGATCGTGTGACATAGCCTCTCCTTTATATTAAAATTTTCTATCTAAATAATTTTGTAAAATCAGCTGAGCTGCTAACTTATCAATGACTTTCTTGCGCTTGTTACGGCTGATATCCGCTTGTTCAATCAACATGCGCTCAGCAGCCACTGTTGTCAAGCGTTCATCCTGATAGTCTACTGGTAAACCAAAAAGTTCTTCTAACTTCGCTCCGTAGGCTTGACTAGCTTCCACGCGCGGTCCGCTTGTATTGTTCATGTTTTTAGGCAAGCCCACTACAAATCGTTCCACCTTGTAAGTATCAACCAATTCCTTAACGCGATCAAAACCAAATCGGCCTTGCTCCTCATTGATTTGGATGATTTCAAGTCCTTGAGCTGTAAAACCGAGTGGATCGCTAATCGCCACCCCTACCGTTTTTGAACCGACGTCCAATCCCATAATTCTCATAGGTTACAGATCGACTCCTTGTCCTTTTAGGTAGTAGCGAACCAACTCCTCAACGATTTCATCACGCTCATACTTACGGATTTGATTTCGTGCATTATTGTAACGAGGAACGTAGGCAGGGTCTCCACTCAATACGTAACCTACGATTTGGTTAATCGGGTTGTAGCCCTTATCGTTCAACGAAGCATAAACATCAGTCAGAGTTTCGCTAATTTCTTTTTTATTGGAATCGTCCAATTTAAAACGTACTGTTTCTTCAGTAAATCCCATTCTAACACCCTCTTTCCTTAGAATAGTACCATTATAGCATAATTCCTTACGTTCTACAATTCAGGCAGTCTATTTATTTGGATTTTCTACTGTTCTGTCGCACCATTTGCTAATCTGTCTGAAATATATTTGCTTGGTTCATTCTTCAAGAGATTTTCTAAACCAATGTTCTTCAAATATTCTAACTGAGAAGCCTTCTTGACATCCAAAACTTGAAAATCAAAACTAGTCGTTGTTTGAAGTTCTGTTGCACTCAATAGTTTAGTTTCAAGCTTAAATCCTGCCAATTTACGAGCTTCTATGATGGACTCATCCTTCTCCTCCGCCTCGAGAAGAGCTTTTTGGGTTTCTTCCACTCCATGTTGGTCAATATAGGTCTTCAACTCATCAGAGACTGGACGTTTTTGTTGAATGGTTAGGTTCAAAAAAGTCTTGTCTTTATAAGTAATGGTTTGGGTTTGCTGGCTGCCATCATCTGACTTGGGCAAGACCAAAGTCTTGGTTACAACTGTATTCTTCTCAGCATTTTCAATAACTGGCAATGCTGACTGAAGCGTATCCTTTTCTGTTTTTGTAGCTGTTCCAGTTTCTTTCTTCTGTCCGCAACCAACCAGGATAAAAAGGAAAGCTAGACTAACAAGAACAATTTTTTTCATTTCTTTCTTCTTTCTTTTTGAAATTAAAATAAGACTGGGAGTTGCTCCCAGTCTTGATGTTTATAGAGCTGCACGCAAACGTGCTTCTGCATTTTCTACATTACGGACAGAGCGTGGTAGGAAGGCACGAATATCGTCTTCCTTGTAGCCAACTTGTAGGCGTTTTTCATCCACAAGAATTGGGCTCTTTAAAATTCTCGGTGTTTCCATAATCAGATTGAGGACTTCATTGACACTCAAATCTTCAATATCCACTCCAAGGGCTTTGGCATAGCGATTTTTAGATGAGACGATGCTGGCTATTCCGTTATCTGTTTTGGTTAGAATATCCAGTAATTCTTCTCTCGTAATTCCTTCTTTACCAAGATTTTGTTCTTTATAACTTAACTGGTGGGCATTGAGCCAGGTTTTTGCTTTTTTACAGCTAGTACAACTTGAGACTGTATAAATTTTAATCATGTACCTACCCCTTTCGCTACATGTTACTATCAGTTTAGTCTATTATACCATAAAAAACATCCGACTTGCGACCTATTTTTAAATTTTTTTGACTTTTTTCGTCATTTTCGTACTTTTTTCTTGACAAAATAAAATTTACAGCCATTCGTTATATTTCTTGATATAGATTTTTTTCACAATTGTCACACTAATCATATACAAAATAATGATGAAAAGTAAAAAGATGAAATAAATCGATTTTAAAGGAGTTAGATGGAGAAGGCTAGCTAGTGGACTGTAGGGAAGGAAGGTCACAAAGGCTGCAGCCAATAAGGTTGTCACAAGGACTAGCCAAGCTGGACGACTTTGTAAAAAAGGAATTTTGGCTGAACGCAACATATGAATAACCATGGTCTGCGACCACATAGACTCGATAAACCAACCTGTCTGGAACAAGACAATAAATCCTACGGCCGACTCTGCTCCATGAACATAGGCATGACCTGTCGTCATGGGTACAATGATAAAATAGAGCAAAATAAAGGTCAAAATATCAAAGGCAGAAGAGATAGGCCCCATCCAAACCATGAAACGTGTGATGGACTTAGCTTCCCATATATGCGGATTTCTCAAAAAATCTTTATCCACCTTGTCAAAAGGCAAGGCAATACAAGACAAATCATAGACTAGATTTAAGATAATCAAATGGACTGGCGCCATCGGTAAAAATGGTAAAAAGATTCCAGAGACCAATAGGGATAAGATATTTCCAAAATTAGAACTCACTGTCATTTTGATATATTTGGTCATATTGGCATAGACCTTACGACCTTCAACAAGTCCTTTTTCAAGTACCATTAGATCCTTATCAAGCAGGATAACATCAGCCGTTTCTTTGGCAATATCTACTGCTGTATCAACAGAAATCCCCACGTCTGCAACTTTCATAGAAGGAGCATCATTGATTCCATCTCCCATATAGCCAACAGCATGACCATTAGCCTTAAATTGCAAAATAATTCGTGCTTTTTGGTCAGGAGAAAGTTTGGCAAAGACGGTTACCTCCTCTACGGCTTGGGCCAATTCTTGATCACTCATCTGATCAATTTCAGATCCTAACAGCATCTGATTGATATCCAAACCAACCTTTTCACAGACTGCTTGGGTAACTTTTTCGTTGTCTCCCGTCAAAATCTTTGTTTGAACTCCATGTTCTAACAGAGCCTTAATTGCTGGTGCTGCAGATGGTTTAGGAGGATCTAGGAAGGCTAAATAACCAGTTAGAATCATATCCCCTTCGTCATCAACTGTATAGGCATGACCTTCCCTCAAACCTGACTTATAGGCCACTCCCAAGATACGCAAACCTTGTTGATTTAGTTGTCTGACTTCCACTAAAATTTCTTCTCTAATAGCATCTGTCAAGGGAGTAATCACTCCTTGGTATTCCGCATAACTGGAAATCGTCAACATTTCCTCTAGGGCACCCTTGGTTACCAAACTAACAATTTCGTGTTCATCCTTAACGATAACACTCATCCGTCTACGTTCAAAATCAAAGGGAAGCTCATCTATTTTTTGAAAAGTTTGATCCAGATTTTGTAAGAGGGTGTGTTCTTTGGCTTCCTTTTCAGTCCGTTTGATGATAGCTCTGTCCATCAAATTTTTCAAGCCCGTTTGAAAATAAGAATTGAGATAAGCTCGTCTCAAGACGGTCAAATCCAAGCGTCCGTGGATGTCCAAGGGATATTCAAGGACAATTTCGTCTTGGGTTAGAGTTCCTGTCTTATCTGTACACAAAATATCAATCGCCCCTAAGTCCTGTATGGCATTGAGTTTCTTGATAACCACTTTTTCCTTGGCCATAATGATGGAGCCCTTTGCTAGACTGGCCGTGATAATCATAGGAAGCATCTCAGGTGTCAGTCCAACACCAACACTCAAAGCAAATACGCCAGCTTCCAGCCAGTCACCATCTGTTAAACCATTGGACAAGAAAACGATGGGCACCATAACCAACATCAAGCGAATCAGGAGCCAAGAAATACTATTCATCTCCCGCTCAAACGAAGTAGGCTCGTCATAGGTGTTCAAAGTCTGCTCAATGGCCCCCATCATGGTATCATCACCAACTGCTAAAACCACGGCCTTGGCACTACCAGACAAGACATTGGTTCCCATAAAGGCTAGCGCTTCTGCTTCTAGCAGACTATCAGATTGTTGAACTGTTGCCTTGGTCAAGGCCAATTTTTCAACCGATTCACTTTCACCTGTCAAACCCGACTGTTGTACAAAGAAATCGCGCGACTCAAATAAAAGAAGATCTGCTGGAATCATGTCTCCAGCGCTTAATTTAACCACGTCACCCACTACCAAATCATCGATAGGTACTTCTTGGATTTCTCCTTGACGAATGACAGTCGCTGTGTTGACAATCATTTTTGATAGATTGGTCGCAGCCTTATCACTACGGAGTTCTTGGACAAAGCGTATGCCACCAGAAATGAGGACTAGGACAACGATGATAATAGAAGTCGTCGGATCCTCTTGACCTGGTTTTGCCAACCAGACATTGGTCACCAAGGAAATCACGGCGATGACCAGTAAGATGATCGTAAAAGGATTGATAATGGATTCGTAAATCTTTTTGAGGATACTGTCTTCTTGACCCTTTGTGATGGTATTTTCACCATATAGGTCACGATTTTTCTCCACCTGCTCCTCAGTCAATCCTGTTAGACTTGTCTTATAAAAAGATAGAGTTTCGTTTAAAGATGTATGAATAGCTGTTGCTAATCTTTCTTTTGTAGTTTTCATTGGTTTCTCCTATCTGTATGAATGATGTGTTTCATACACAGAGACCAATCACTTTATAAGGACAGAACGACACAAATCAGCGATTGGCTGTGTATGTGCGGTTCCGGATGATCGTCAATTTGCATCGTCTATCTCCTTTCTTTGATTTAAACAGTAGAAAATCCCACCATAAAATGGCAGGATTAAAAAACTAATTATCTGTTTTTCGTTCAAGCTTTAACTCCATAGGGCAATGTAATGAGCTTAGTCTTGGCCTTCGCGACCAGGACTGTTGACCAACGAGTAGTGTCTCCACTGCTTTGCGGTAGTCATCCGTATCCCTATGGTAGCCTCACCTACCGTTTTCGTCTTTCAGTATAAACCTTTAAAATTTAAAAGTCAATCATTTGAGTTGTTTAACTCTTAAATAACTATCAACTCTTTTGGAGCTAGGGTCAACAATTCACAACCTGTCTCTGTAATCAAGATATCATCCTCAATACGAACTCCATATTTGCCTTCGATATAGATACCTGGTTCATCGGTCAAGGCCATACCCGCCTTAATAGTTTCTGTAGAAGTCTGGCTAAAGTAGGGTTCCTCATGGATATCCAGTCCAATACCGTGTCCAATACCGTGGGTAAAGTAGTCGCCATAGCCCGCCTCGATAATAATATCACGAGGGATTTTGTCAAAGTCACGGAAACCTAAGCCAGCCTTAGCCTGGTCAATCAAGGCTTGGTTGGCTTTAAAAACCGTATTGTAAATCTCTGCCTGCTCGTCGCTAACATGTCCTAGATAGATAGTCCGTGTCATATCACTGACATAGTGGTCATAAAGGCAACCGAAGTCCATAGTAATGGCTTCTCCTAGCTCAACTGGTTTATGCATAGGATGGGCATGAGGTTTCGAAGAGTTGATGCCACTTGCTAAAATAGTATCAAATGATAGGCCTGAAGCTCCCAACTCACGCATGCGGAAGTCAAGGAAGTTGGCAATCTCAATTTCAGTCTTTCCTGGCTTAATAAAGTCAAGCGCATCGCGGAAAGCTTGGTCTGAGATAGAACAAGCCTTGCGAATCGCTGCAATCTCCGCCTCATCCTTAATCATTCGAAGACCTTCAACAAATTGAGTTTGTGGAAGCAAGTCAATTCCTTCAAAGGCTGCCTGCATACGGTGATAATAAGAGACTGAAATCTCGTCCTCAAAACCAATACGAGACAAGCCCATATCCTTGACAATTCCTGCAATGACAGCCAATTCATCACGGTCAGCCACAATCTCAAAACCACTGGTTTCTTGCTTGGCTGCAATGATATAGCGAGAGTCTGTCACCAATACCTGACGGTCACGGCTGATAAAGACTGTTCCGTTTGAGCCCCAAAAACCAGTCAGGTAATAGACGTTTTTAAGGTTATTGATGATGATACCATCTAGTTCTTTTTCTTGCATTTTAGCTAGAAATGCTTGTACACGTTTATTCATGATGTAACTTTCCTTTCAAATAATGTCCTGTGTAGCTGGCTTCGTTGGCCGCTACTTCTTCTGGAGTTCCTGTTGCGATGATGGTTCCACCACCGACACCGCCCTCAGGTCCCAAGTCAATAATATGGTCTGCCGTCTTGATAACGTCTAAATTGTGCTCGATAACAAGGACTGTATTGCCATCGTCAACAAAGCGAGCCAAGACTTTAAGCAAGCGAGCGATATCCTCAGTATGAAGCCCTGTCGTCGGCTCATCCAAAATGTAGAAAGATTTTCCTGTCGATCGTTTGTGAAGTTCGCTAGCCAGCTTCATACGCTGGGCTTCTCCCCCAGAAAGGGTGGTAGCTGGTTGACCTAGCGTCACATAGCCCAGTCCCACATCCTTGATAGTCTGCAGTTTGCGTTGAATTTTCGGAATGTGTTGGAAGAACTCCACCGCATCGTTGACGGTCATGTCCAAGACCTGCGAGATATTTTTTTCCTTGTAGTGAACTTCTAGGGTTTCACTGTTGTAGCGAGTTCCGTGGCAAACTTCACAAGCCACGTAAACATCTGGCAAGAAGTGCATCTCAATCTTGATAATCCCGTCACCTGAGCAGGCTTCACAGCGACCTCCCTTGACGTTGAAACTGAAACGACCCTTCTTGTAGCCTCGAATCTTGGCTTCATTTGTCTGGGCAAATAGGTCACGTATATCGTCAAAAACTCCTGTATAGGTAGCTGGGTTGGATCTAGGCGTTCGTCCGATAGGACTCTGGTCAATGTCAATCAAGCGGTCGACATGCTCAATCCCTGTAATAGTCTTAAACTTACCAGGTTTGTCTGAGTTGCGGTTGAGTTTCTGGGCAATAGCTTTTTTGAGAATGCTATTGATTAAGGTCGATTTCCCTGAACCCGACACCCCTGTCACTGCGATGAATTTTCCTAGTGGGAAGCGAGCTGTGACATTTTGCAAGTTGTTCTCACGCGCTCCCATCACCTCGATAAAACGTCCATTTCCTACACGGCGCTCGTCTGGCACTGGAATGGCTCGTTTGCCTGACAAGTACTGGCCTGTGATAGACTTACTGTTACGAGCTACCTGTTTAGGCGTACCTGCCGCAACAATTTCCCCACCAAAAACACCGGCACCGGGACCAACGTCAATCAGATAATCAGCCTCACGCATGGTATCTTCGTCATGTTCTACTACTATGAGAGTATTACCCAAATCACGCATCTTTTTCAGACTGGCAATCAAGCGGTCATTGTCTCTCTGATGAAGACCGATTGACGGCTCGTCTAGGATATAGAGGACGCCTGATAGGTTAGAACCAATCTGAGTTGCCAAACGAATACGCTGACTTTCCCCACCTGAAAGGGTTCCTGCTGAACGAGACAGAGTCAGATAGTTAAGACCCACGTTATTAAGGAAGGTCAAACGGTCCTTGATTTCCTTGAGAATGGGACGAGCAATAATAGCTTCATTTTCAGAAAGAGTCAACTGACTGACTAATTCCAAGTGATCAGCGATAGACAGGTCTGATATTTCTCCGATATGTGGTCCTTGCTCGCCACCCACACGAACAGACAAGGCCTGATCATTGAGGCGATAACCGTGACAGGTTCCACAGGTCAGCTCATTCATGTAGAGGCGCATCTGGGTGCGGGTGTAGTCACTATTGGTTTCATGGTAGCGACGCTTGATATTATTGACAACTCCCTCAAAAGGAATGTCGATATCACGCACACCGCCAAATTCATTCTCATAGTGAAAATGGAATTCCTTACCATCAGATCCATAGAGAATCAAGTTCTTGTCTTCTTCTGACAAGTCCTCAAAAGGCTTATCCATATCCACTCCAAATGCCGTCATGGCCTGCTCTAGCATGTTTGGATAGTAGTTGGATGAGATAGGATTCCAAGGAGCCAAGGCTCCCTCACGTAAGGTTTTGCTGGCATCTGGTACTACCAAATCAGTATCCACCTCCAGCTTGATGCCCAAACCGTCACACTCACTACAAGAACCAAAAGGAGCATTGAAGGAGAAGAGACGTGGCTCTAACTCTGGGACAGTAAAACCACAAACTGGACAGGCATAATGCTCAGAGAACAACAACTCAGAGTCGTCCATAGTGTCGATAATGACATAACCTTCTGCAATACGAAGGGCAGCCTCAATGGAATCAAAGAGACGACTACGAATGCCCTCCTTAATAACAATACGGTCAACCACGACATCAATATTGTGTTGCTTGCTCTTGGACAACTCTGGCACTTCGGTCACATCATAGACTTCCCCATCCACACGGACACGAACATAACCATCTTTCTGAACCTTCTCAATAACACTCTTATGTTGGCCTTTTTTCTTGCGGATAACAGGAGCTAAGATTTGCAGGCGCTGACGTTCAGGTAACTCCAAAACCTTATCCACGATTTGCTCTACAGAAGAAGCCTTGATAGCTCCATGCCCGTTGATACAGTAAGGCGTCCCCACACGTGCGTAGAGGAGACGCAAATAATCATTGATTTCAGTCGTCGTTCCCACGGTCGAGCGAGGGTTTTTGCTAGTCGTTTTCTGGTCAATAGAAATAGCTGGGCTAAGACCATCAATAGCATCTACATCGGGCTTCTCCATATTTCCCAAGAATTGCCGAGCATATGCTGACAAACTCTCCACATAGCGACGTTGTCCCTCCGCATAGAGGGTATCAAAGGCCAGACTGGATTTCCCTGAACCTGACAAACCTGTCACAACAACCAGCTTGTCTCGTGGAATCTCCACATCAATATTTTTTAAATTATGGGCACGCGCCCCATGAATGACAATTTTATCTTGCATCTTTGTTCTTTCTAGTCCATTATTGCTTACCATTATACCAAAAAAAGTGAGATTCTATTACCCAAAAGGATGAATTTATAGTATAATAAAAAACTTCTTATTTTATGTTTCCTTAGGGCTTCCTAACCCTTATATCACGCGCTTTTGAACAAAAAATACTAACATTACTTTTTACTACTTGCTCCCCCAAAGTACGCAAAAAGGGGAGCAAAAAAGCCCCACAAAAGGGCAATCAATCGATGAGTTCAGCAGGCAAGAAACTAGCACGGTCAAACGTGCTTTTTTTATTGCTGATAAGTTCATTATACCACGTAGTATATAAAAGGCAAAAATAACTCATATCAAAAAGCACTTAGATTTCTCTAGGTGCTTAATTAAATTGATTCTAGTTTTAGACTCCTGACAAATTCATCCCATTCGTCATCTAACTCCTCAACAGTTTTGTTTTTATTTCGTTCATAGGCTTTTTTTAACAATTCATCCAGATTGTCGTCTTCGGCTTCTGGCCAATCATAAATATCTTTTTTAACCATATCATTCAATCCTTCCAAATTCAAATTTAAACACTTCACATAAAATTTTAAGTATTTTCTCTTACGCTATGACTTCATTATAAACTTTCCTATCCTAATATTCAATCAACAATACACCGTCTCGATAGCTTTTAGCAAAGTCTAGCAGTATCTCAGCTTTGAGACTTTCATACTCAGCCTTATCAATGCCCAATGCCTCGTATAACTGCCATATCTTTAACCTCTCTCCAGTTCGCCTTGTAAAGAGATTGGAGAATATATCACGCCTTACATCGTCCAGATTGTCCCTGAAGGCTTCAATCACGCGCACCAATTCCAGCGCTTTGGCTTCAAATGCTCCATCTTGACCGTATAGGCTCAATTTAACCAGTGAGTGATAGCTTTTCAGAAATCTGTAGGCCTGCTTTGTTGTCTCTTCTTTATCGATTGGCATTTTTAACCTTGGCCAAGTTCTCAATGGCTTTTTTCTTAATTCTGTAAATTTGTACTTTGCTAAAATTTAACTCCTTACAAACCTCAGCCATAGGTAGGTTATTCACATATATCATTGTCAATACCAAACATTCTTCAATTTCATCTAGCTGATCTATTAATTTCATTGTTGCTATCCGCTCGTCTATAAGGGCGCTCATTTGCTCCACTATCTCATCTTTTTGTTCCAAGATTTCAAGTATCTTATCCTCAGTAGTATTGGTTTTGCTAGTTTTTACCCTTGTAGTGAATTGATTGGATCCAGATAATAGTCCATTGTCTAAACTTTGGTACTTTAGTTGCAGTCTCTGGATAAGGTCGTTCCCTTTCTTTACTCTTTTTAGTTGTTCCTCTATTTCTTTAATGGTCAAGTTGACTCTCCTTTTTGGTGTAATATTTGCGTTTTCTCTATGTTCGCTCTAGCTTCAAATGCTTTCCCGTGAGAAAAAATGTACAGTGACGGTGTGAAGCTCATAGAAGCGCGTGGGGAGGGAGATAGCCCCCCATATCTCCTTGTGGTTTGATAAGCAATTAAGGGATGTTTTTATCTCTCTTATTTCCTTGTCATTCTGCAAGCAATTAAGGCAAGTTATTTCTTTGCTTATCTGCTTGTCATTTCTCAGGGAGTTAAGGAGGGTTTTTATTGCTCTTATCTGCTTGATAACTGATAAGCTCTATTCATTACAAAAACCTATATTGTCCCAGAATATCCGCAATCCTTTTGTATTTTTAATTTCTGAAATAGCTTTTTCTGCTTCTTCTTTTGTCGGATAGACTTCTATAATATCTTTGGGATTTTTTCCACCTATCCTATATCTTACCTCAAAATGTCCAGTATCAATCTGCGTCAAAAACACGGTATCAACTTCATCAACCACCGCTAACTTATTCAACTTATTTAAACGGTTTTTAATCGCCTTCATCTAGTATCTTCGCCTCTAATATTTCTAATTGCTCTACTACTTCAACCATTTCAACCGCCTTATAAGCCATGTTTAGAATGCTCTGGGCGCTTTGTTGTCTAGCGTAAGGGCTTACTGTCTCATCTAGCATAATTTCCCTCAATACGGTTACAGCCTCAACACTCGCATTCTGTAACAGCGTAGTAGACTCCTTGAGTTGTTCGCTACGTCTTTCACGGTAAACCCTCTTAAAAGTTACATCGTTCAAGTAATTGTAAGCCGTCCTTCTGGTTATTCCACTTAATTCACTAGCTTTTTTTACATTCCCAGTCATGAGATAATTGGCCATAAATATTTCTTTTTTTCTGCTTAATTCTGTCAAATACTAGTCACCTCACTTTATTGGTCTAATTCTGGAAACTCACTTATCCCA
This sequence comes from Streptococcus sp. 9903, assembly GCF_013276625.1. Taxonomy (NCBI): domain Bacteria; kingdom Bacillati; phylum Bacillota; class Bacilli; order Lactobacillales; family Streptococcaceae; genus Streptococcus; species Streptococcus sp. 9903. Next base: position 90,652 of record NZ_VMLI01000005.1, read on the forward strand.
GTCATTTCCCTAAGTTCATCCATACGTTTTTTTGATTTCTTATAGTCTGCTAGCTTAATATCTTTAAATGGTGTTTTAATAAAATCATCCATATCTATCTTTATTTCATCTTGCTGAAAAGCAAATCTTAAACAATCCACATATAAAGATATACATTCATCAGTTGTTGCATATTCCGTCTTTCCAGCATACTCTTCTAACTTTTCTAGTCTTGCTTTTAAACTTCTAACCATTCCCCTACCTCGTGTGTAATTCTGTCTGATTTATGTAAAAAAAGGGGATTGCTCCCCTCCACATCACAAACCTAATAAACCACGTCTTTCTTTGCCCAGTAGCTTATCATACAAGGCTTTATCTTTCTCATATAGTTCATGTCTACGCTTGTAGCCCATAGCCTTAAACTCTTCAAGGGTTACAGCTTCCTCTTCGTAAGATTTTGAAATACTTTCTACGTTCTTGGCAAGCCCCTGCAGTAAGTCAGCTTGTCTCTTCTCTTCTTCGATTTCTTGAAACAGTTGTTTATGTTCATCTTTCATTATTGTTCTCCCTCAAAATAGTTAATACGATTCACAAAATACGCCAAATCATCACTCGGATCTAAATAGCGGTGCTGGTTTCCCATATAACCAGCTACACCACTGTAAATGTAAGGCTTACTTACTCCACTATATTCTGGAGATGTATTCAGGCGGTCAAATAACTCTTCGATACCTGTTTCTCTTACCTCATCAGCCAATCTCTTAGCAGTGTTTTTGTAGTTTTCGTTATAATTTGCAATCAACTCTAAAAGCTCAATAGATTTCTGTTTGATTTCTTGACGCTGGCGTTTCACTGTTTCATCTTGTTCTAATGCTGTCTCTAAATAACCTTTCGCATTAATTTTTCTAGCGTCTGCCACTATTGAGTCAATTCGTTCTTTTTCGAGTTTTGTTCTTTGTGCTTTCATATCAGCAATATATTTCTCTTTAGAATTGACTGCCTTAAAATCTTCAAAAGTTTGTAACTCAGCTTTCTTAGATTTAATAGCCTCAACTTCTTTTTCGGTTTTCTTGATTTCCTCATCAAAGCGATCAAAAATCTCTAATTGAGTCCGTACTTTGTCCATCTGGTTTTTGACTTCTTGCAATGTTGGCATTTCTTTTTCCTCCAATCTTTCCAAAAACAAAAGAGGCATAGCCAAAATAGATTACTCTACTTTATGCTATACCTCTGATTTTTTCAGTCAGTATTCTTTTTAAATATTGTTGTTTTAGATTCCACGCTGGAGACAATCTCGCCGTCTTGTATTTTAAGCGTGATACTCCCAAACCTTGGAACCTCTAACAGTTTTATTATACCATAACTTTTGAAATAAATAAAGCCTTCTTGTATTTCCATGTTTAGCCTCTCATGCTATTTGTATAGAACCATCATACTGGTTAGTGTATCCATATCCTCACTATTCCCCACTGTTGCCTCTGTATATTTCACGTCAATAACTTCAACGCCTGCCATAAAACCATTTACCCGGCTTTCAAAATCCTCTAGGCTTTACTTGTATTTCTGATAAAATAGTTTAATTTTCATGTTGTTTTTCCTCCTTTTTTTATACTCCGATAGTCAATCCCCACAAGTTTTTTACGTTCATCGTGGATAATATATCCCTGTTGTATGGCTATAATTACAAAATGTTTTAGTAGTTGGTCTTCATGCTTCAAAGTCTGAATAAGCTCACTGTTTTTAAAAGTTTCCCAGTCAGAAATATAAGAAGCAGATTCTCCATCTTGTGGTGAAAGAAGATCCAACTTTCTTTCCTCCATCTTCTCGTATATCCTTTTTGTGCTATGCCTTAATCGTGGAGTTTTAGACAGCAATTCCCTAGATGGATTTCCAAAGTTCATACCTTGCCATGTACAGGTTAGCTTATCGAACACTAGATATTTTCTTGCTTTATCAAAAATATACCTCATCGGTTCGTTATCACCAGTCCACTTAATAACTTCTCCAATATTTTCCATGTAGGGCATTGTCTTGAATGCTAAAAAGTGCTTATCCTGGATAACTCGTTTTTTTAATCTCTTCTTTACCACTAGTTACCTACTCCATTTCTTTACAAGTTACACCCGCGCACCGTGGAAGTGTTGAAGGACAGGGTTACAGGGTTACAGGGGGCGTAGCTCAATCGCCCCTGTTCCTGTACCTGTTCTTACTTCCACAATTCACGGACACTTGGACAAACTAGAATTGACGCTAGGCTATTCTAGTCGTGTCCCTGATTTTGTCCCTGTTTACATTGTAAAATTTTACAACGCTTTACAAGTCTTTACATATTCCAACAAACCCCATAAAACCAATGGTTTAAAGGTATTATTTATTAGTTTACAAATGTAAAAAAACGCTATTTTACATCTTTTACACCGAGTTGTAAAGAGTTGTAAATTTTACGTTTGTAAAGGTGTAAAATCTTGTAAAATTTTTACACTTTTTTTACAACTTTTTACAAGTCTTTACATTGTAAAATTTACAAGTCTTTACACATTTTGAATTGTTAATAAGTTGGGTTTTCTTGTATCAATCCATCTATAACCACCACATTATTATCAGATTCCTCAATTAGTTTATCTAAGCTAGGTCTACTAATTTTTGCGAAACGTGAAAGCTCTGATTTTCTTGGTAATCTATTATTTACCTGTTCAAAGTCTGCTATCATAGATTTTAATTTATTCGTCGCTCTTTCTCTAATTTCTTCATTAGCCAACACCTTTTCTTTAATATCCTTTGGTAATGGTATTCCTGGTTCGTGGTAAGCTAATATTTTCTCCTTATCGTTTATCAACTGTGGATAGTAGAAAAGAAAATTTTTCTCCCCGTCATAATCAACTTCCGAGGTGACCGCTTCAAGTCTCCAATAAGTTCGTGTTTTTAATGGCAAATCTATGTTATCAAAATTTTGTAGAATTTCTCGCGTTTGTTCAGTAGGTAAATGTTCCAGCGCTACCTCTATATGGTTTCGTAAATCCTCGCTTGTTGCTCTCTTGTTTTTGAAATTGATATAGTCATTTGTTACATTTAGCTGAAAATATCTTTTATTGTGCGTAGTTATTACATTCTTGGCCAAATCCCAGACAGCTTCTAATCTCTCTAGGCGTAACAATTCGGGATCTAATTCCATCTTGAAAAATTCTAACAAGCTATCGCAATGAGCTAGGGACTCTGACCACTGGGCAAAGTCTGAACTTTCCGTAGTCCCTTTCGGTCTATCTCTATGACTTTGTGTATAGATCAGGCCACCGCCTACGTGTTGGTTAATCTGTTGCAAATAATCCCCTAAGGAGCCCCCGAACTGCAGTAGTTTCAAATTATCAATACTATCAATAATAACCACTTGAAAAGCGTTGTTTGGTACTTTATCTTTTACAACTTTGGCTAAATCTTCTAAGGCCGTTGACTTTGGAAGAGTTAAGATAGAAATATTGTCAAGATCTTTTTGCTCAACTTCTAAAAGTTGGGCAATCTGCATGAACTTACTAAAACAGTCGTTTTCTTTATGATTCGTATTGATATACAAGACGTTGAAAGCTCTTTTACTCTTCCACTCTAGCCAATTACTCCCCTGGGCTAAAGATAGAGCTAGGGAAATAACTACGCTAGTCTTTAAGGATCTTCTTGGCGCCGATATACCCAATACTTGCCCGCGTCTCAACAATCCTGTCAAAATGCTAGCAGATGGCCCTATTGTCTCGGCAGGAACTTGTCCTAGTTTTTTAATTTCTGTCATTGGTTATCCTTTCTGGTTTTTCAATCGTTTCTTTTTCAGTTTCTTTAATTGTTGTAACTCTTTTCGTTGCTCAAGCGTTAATTGTCTATTTTTCCAAGTGTAGCCGTTGGTAGTCCGGACAGATTTTCTCTGTCCGGGGAATCTTTCAAAGCTAGCCATTTTCCACCCCCATAAACTTCCAGATGTCAGATATTTTATAATAGATTTTCCTAGTGTCTTCTAGTGGGGGCTGGTATCGTCTTAGCCCAGCATCTTCCCACTTTTGGAGTGTCTTGTACTTTATATCTAACTCGTCCATAGCCTCCTGGGCTGAGATTAACCCTGTCAAACGTGGTTTGACTGTATCACGCGCCTCCAGGTAATTCTCCACAAGCTCCAGAACGCCATGAGTTAGCTCATATTCGCTCTCTTTACTAAGACTAAACATATTCATCAGCTCCCTTCAGTAGTTGCTTGTAGCTCTCTAAATCAGCATTTAAAAGGACGGTTAGGCGTTTCTGTTCTTCCTGTACTTGGTTATAGAATGCTTTTGCTCCGTCCAGTAACTCCTCTTTGTTAGCAGGGATAAAATATCCTCTAAATGTCCCATGACGTACCCCGATGATAGGAACACCGTAGCGCGTGATCAGACGGCTGATAATATCTTGCACGGTTCTTTCTGCCAGCTTAGTGATCAGGCTGATTTCTGCCCCTGTTATGGAGTTCTCAGCCCCTACCTTGATTAGTCTTAATACTCGTTTGTCATTCTCTGATAGACTCATTCAGTTCCTCCGTAAACTCTTACCCCTGCAAGCTGGATATATCGCCCATAATCAGGGTTTAAATCCTCGCTAGGTGTTTCTATCGTCTGTTGGTTTTCTCGCTCAAATTGGGCGCTTTTTTTGCGGTCTCGGTGGTTTAGATAAAGCAATATGCCAATCGATACCACCATAAAGATTACCGCTTGTGTGTTGGTCAAATCTAATTCATTCATGTTATGCCCTCGCTTTGTAATTCTTGATATAGTCCACTTGATCAGTTCGCTCCATCTTCAGGAACTCGTCCACCTCTTCGGTGCTTACCTTTCTATCTACAAAATCAGCAATAAACTGGAAGAGGTTTGGGCGTTTCGCTTTAATCTCAGCCATTACTTCATCAAATTCTGCCTGTGTCATGTTGTCTAGGTCTAGTGTCATTTTAACCCTCCTCATGAATCATCATTCCACGGGTGTACCCAATCGAACTTGTCCATAAGTCCAAGAGATTTTTTTTACCTCGTTTTTTCTTGGCAATATCAACTGCTAAAAGTTCCCATACATAATTTAATAATTGACTTTGATCCATAGGATAAACATTCTCTTTGGTCAATTCTGCTAGATAAGTGGTTAAGAAAAGAAATCCATCAAATCTAGAAACCAGTTTTATAAAATCAGTGTTACCCCAATAATTTCCATAAAATGAGCGTTCTTCCCACTCCAATTCTCCTATTACCTCAGAAACTACTCTCTGTTTCATCCTTTCCGTCTGTTCCTTAAGTGTTTGCTGTTTTTCACGATATTCTGTACTGTTTAGTTCATTGTAAACATCATCCAAGTCGTTCAATACCCTACTGATTTCTCTTTTAGCTAATGCAGTTTCAGCCCCTACAAGACTTTCTTGTATTTCTTCTAAATTTGTTGAAATAGCTTCTAATTTATCTGCTATCATATTTTCCTCCGTTGGCCTTTAATGTCGTTTCTTATACAGGATTGGCACCACTCCAAACGCTGGGCGATTGCCCCAAGTTGGCGAACGCTTGGAAGTGGTGTCCAGTTTAAAGAATTAGCGCTCTCCGTATGGTCAAAATGCCCTAGATATGCTATAATCTAGGTATAAATCTTTACTAAAACCTCTTTGATAATAGCTTGCCTGCTTTTTGTTAAATTCGTTTTAGTGTTAGTGTGAAAGGCTTTGCGGTGTGGTTATTGCTAAGCCTTTTTTGTTGCAATCACGCGCTTCTTTGGCGTGTTTTTTTATTTCTGAATGCCATAGCTTTGATTTCCTGATAACTCATATTCAAGCCAATCATGGCTATTACCATATCCTCAAATGCTTGGTATTGCTCCAGCTCGTCACTGGTCAAGCTATCAATGCCATTATAGCCCCCACGTTCTTCCCTTAACTGCTTAGCGTTCCTGTCGGTTACTGCTTTTAGTAGCAGGTTGTTCATGGTGCTATGCGGGTACTTTGGGGCTTGTTCCCAATTCTCAATACTGTCATGCAAGGTTTTTCTTTTTGGCTTTTCTAGCGCCCTCTGCATACGAAACTTAGAAAGTTCCTCACGCATTTCAAAGAATGCTTTGACTAGGTTGGTTTTGAAGTTGGCCACTTGCTCGGTATTCTTTAAGAATGTAACTAACAAGGTTGCTTGTTGCTCATTCAAAATATAGTCCTTGGTATTCTGGCCACTTTGTAAAGGTCGCATTTTAAATGACACCTTTCCAAATTGCTCCAGTCGTCCAATTTGTTTTCTAATGTGTTCCTGTATTGCGTGGTGTTTTATTCCAGCGCATTCAGCTATGATTGCACTCGTAGTATACGGCTCTTTTTTACCGTCCATATAGACTAGTTCCATCGGTTTGCTCCTTTCTAGCTATAAAATAGTTCATCTATGGTTATATCTGATTTGATTTCTGCAACCATTGACTTAATCGCTAGGCGTTCTTTGTCATTGAATGGCGTTTTACCTAATTCTTTGTTGTTGTACGACTGCAAAGAAATTTTTAGCTTGTCCGCCATTTGTTGCTGAGTTAGTCCTAACATAACCCGATAGCCTCGTAGTTTGCTCATAGATTTGCTCCTTTCTAAAAAAATCCCCCTCCATGAATAGATTGAAAGTGTGAAAGGTTGAAGGGAGTGGTATCCAATTTGGATAACTTTCGTTTTATTATATATCCATTTCGGTTAATTGTCAACTGTTTTTTAGAATTTTTTGTATCATTTCTTGATACTTTTATAAAAATCAGATATAATCATCTGTGAAAGGTGTGATAAATTATGAATAGATTGAAAGAACTGAGAAAACAAAAAGGGCTAACCCAACAAGGATTAGCTGATGAAATTTCTGTATCTAAAATCACCGTATTGCGATGGGAAAACGAGGAACGCCAAATTAAACCAGAAAAAGCCCAGCAACTAGCTGACTACTTCGGGGTAAGCGTTGGGTATCTGCTGGGGTATGAGGATGACTCTAGCTTAATAAAAGAATTAGGCCAAAAAATTTCTAAAATGTCCGGTACAGAGGCAATGAATTTTGCTTTTACAGAAGAAGGTGACTTACTCGCTGAATTAATGTATCAAGCTGAATTAAAAAAAGAAAAGCAAAACAACAAAAAATTTAGAAACTTTGTTAAGTTCTTAAAATCAAATATAATCGTTTTAAACGATGAAGAAATTGAAAATTTTTACAATATGCTTTTAACTGCTGATTTAAACAGTGGAAATAAAAAGAAATTATTTGAAAAAGTGGCAGATGAAGACTTTACTAAAGCTGTTGATTTCTTAGAAAATAACGGATACACTATCTTCTTCGATAAATCATATAACGATGACTAATATCACGCCATCAGCAAAGTCGTAAGTCTATATAGATAAAAATCCCCCATATTTGCCAATATCAACCATCTTTTCATGGTCTATTGTGCAAAAACGGGGGAAATTGAAGAATAGAAAGCCAATTTTACAGACTAAAGCGCAAAAATGAGCGAAATTGAAGAATAGCAACAAAAAAAGGTAAGTCAATACCCTTACCTTTAATCAAGACTAATATAATCAACCTAATTGAACCAGATGGTGCTAACTCTCTATACACTATAGAGGACGCTCCCGATAAGATGATTACAACATTATTATACCACTCTTGAATTTAAAATGCGACCTATAGCATGCCCACGCGCCACAATGTTCAACAATCCTGAAGCGCGTGGATTCTCGTGGTTCGTTCGTGCTTCAAGCCTATATAAGCCCCATATCTACTAATTTTATTGATGTCAACAAATATCAACCACTTACAATGTTTTAGAAAGGACTACCATGGTTAAAATCAACGCAAACGGTAAAGAAATCACTTTACTAGCCAATAATACTGATTATATCAGCTTGACCGATATAGCTAAATATAAAAATAGCGAAGATCCTAGAATAGTCATATCAAACTGGCTTAGTAGTTACGCTACTATAGATTTTTTAGCAACTTGGGAAAGTATTAATAACCCAAATTTTAACCGTATGGAATTCCATACGGTTAGAAATGAACCTGGTAGGCTTGTAATGACTTCTAAACAATGGATAGAAAGAATGAACGCCATCGGTATCACTTCAAAAGCTGGCCGTTACGGTGGAACATATGCCCACTCAGACATAGCCTTTGAGTTTGCTTCTTGGATTTCCCCAGAGTTCAAACTCTACATCATTCAAGACTATCAACGGCTTAAACAAGAAGAGGCCTATAGAAATCAGTTAGATTGGCAAGTGAACCGCTATATTTCAAAACTCAATTACACAATACAAACTGATGCAATTAAAGAAAATATTGTCCCAACACTCCAGCCGTCTCAAATATCATACGCTTACTCCTCTGAAGCTGACTTGGTTAATGTTGCCTTGTTCGGTATGACTGCCAAAGAATACAAGAAAGCTTTCCCAGAAAAAGACGGCAATCAGCGAGATAATGCCACTATTGAACAGTTATTAGTTCTTAATAATTTACAAAGTCTTAACGCTGAAATGATAAAACAAGGGCTATCACAAAGCAACCGCCTAACTGAACTCAATAGAATCGCCAAAGAACAGTTAGAGGTACTTTACAAAAACAATCAAAAAGCTCTGGACAATCTAAAACGCCTAGCCGATAAATAGCCCCATATCCGCCTTGTTTCCTACTCTGGTATTATTTACCGTCTGACTATTTAAAATTGAATACAGGGCAATCTGTGAAGCCCTAGCATGATATAAACCACAATCTAAAACCTTTTTGATAATAGCTTGCCTGCTGATGTATTTTAGAAAGGTTTAAATCATGAAAATAACTGAAGTTATAAAAAAAGACGGTAGTAAAGTCTATCGTGCTAATGTATATCTAGGAGTTGACCAGGTAACAGGAAAGAAAGTTAAAACTAAGGTAACGGGGCGGACACAAAAAGAAGTTAAGCAGAAAGCTACTCAAGAAAAAATAGCTTTTCAAAAAACAGGATCTACTAGACAAAAGGCTAGCACCATAAAAAACTATCAAGAATTAGCCAATCTCTGGTTAGAAAGTTATAAGAATACGGTTAAGCCAAACACTCAAGGCAATGTTAGAAAGTTAATCGATAATCATATATTGCCCATTTTCGGGGCTTACAAGCTCGATAAACTCACTACTCCACTTATCCAGTCAATTATCAACGAACTTGCTGACAAGACTAATAGAGGGGAAAAGGGGGCTTTTCTACACTATGACAAGATACACGCTTTAAATAAACGTATCTTACAGTATGGCGTAACCATGCAAGCTATACCGTCTAATCCTGCGCGTGATGTTGTTTTACCTCGCAACACTCAGAAAGCAAAGCGCCGAAAGGTAAAACACTTTGAAAATCAAGAACTAAAAAAGTTTCTTGGTTATCTCGATAATTTAGATAGCGATAGATATCGTTACTACTATGAGACAACGCTCTATAAGTTCCTATTGGCTACTGGTTGCCGTATCAATGAAGCTTTAGCTCTTTCCTGGTCTGATATAGATTTAGATAATGCCGTGGTACATGTTACCAAAACACTAAATCGGGATTTAGAAATCAATAGCCCAAAATCTAAGACTAGTTATCGGGATATAGATATAGATCAAGCGACTGTTAGCATGCTAAAACAGTACAAAACTACGCCAAACTAAAGAGGCCTGGAAGATAGGGCAACGTGAAAGTGTAGTATTTTCTGATTTCATTCATGAGTATCCTAGCAGTTCAAGACTTAAAAGAAGATTGCAAACACATTTTAAGCGTGCTGATGTTCCTAACATTGGATTTCACGGATTCCGTCACACTCACGCTAGTCTCTTGCTTAACTCTGGAATACCATACAAGGAACTCCAGTACCGCCTAGGTCATTCCACTTTATCAATGACCATGGATATATATAGCCACCTCTCAAAAGAGAACGCAAAAAAAGCAGTCTCATTCTACGAAACTGCACTAAAAGCACTATAGGGGGAGCAAAAAGGGGAGCAAATTTTAAAATCAACATTTCAAGACAAAGTAAAAATCCAATAGCAACAGGATTTTTGTTAGATTTATTTTGAAAAAGGCCGATTTTATAGTATAATAGTACGGTGTGAAAAAATATGAAAAATGAGAAAGGATAAGGGATATGAAACAAGTTTTTCTCTCTACAACAACTGAATTTAAAGAGATCGATACGCTTGAACCGGGTACTTGGATCAATCTCGTCAATCCGACTCAAAATGAATCACTCGAAATCGCTAACGCCTTCGATATTGATATTGCCGACCTTCGAGCACCGCTCGATGCGGAAGAAATGTCTCGTATTACGATTGAAGACGAGTACACCCTGATTATCGTTGACGTGCCGGTCACAGAAGAAAGAAATAACCGCACCTACTACGTAACCATCCCGCTTGGTATTATCATCACCGAGGAAACCATTATCACTACGTGTTTGGAACCATTACCGGTCCTCGATGTCTTTATCAACCGTCGATTGCGTAATTTCTACACCTTCATGCGTTCGCGTTTCATCTTCCAGATTCTCTATCGCAATGCAGAACTTTACCTAACAGCCCTTCGTTCGATTGACCGCAAGAGTGAACAAATCGAAAGTCAACTGCATCAATCAACTCGTAATGAAGAATTGATTGAGCTCATGGAATTGGAAAAAACCATCGTCTATTTCAAGGCTTCCCTCAAAACAAATGAGCGTGTGATTAAAAAATTGACCAGCTCAACCAGCAATATCAAGAAATACCTTGAAGACGAAGACCTGCTTGAAGATACCCTGATTGAAACTCAACAGGCCATCGAGATGGCAGATATTTATGGAAACGTCTTGCATTCTATGACAGAGACCTTCGCCTCTATCATTTCTAACAACCAGAACAACATCATGAAAACCTTGGCCCTTGTGACCATCGTTATGTCCATCCCAACCATGGTCTTTTCTGCCTACGGGATGAACTTTAAGGATAATGAAATCCCCCTAAACGGAGAGCCAAATGCCTTCTGGTTAATCGTCTTTATCGCCTTTGCTATGAGTGTCTCGCTCACTCTCTATCTCATCCATAAAAAATGGTTCTAAGAGGAGTTCCTATGTCTCAGATTGATCTACAAAAATTAACTAAGAAAAACCAAGAATTTGTCCACATCGCTACCCAACAATTCATCAAAGATGGAAAAACAGATGCTGAAATTAAGGCTATTTTTGAGGAAGTTATTCCCCAAATCCTTGAAGAGCAAGCCAAAGGCACTACTGCTCGTTCCCTCTACGGTGCACCAACTCACTGGGTTCACAGCTTCACTGTCAAGGAGCAATATGAAAAAGAGCATCCAAAAGAAAATGATGATCCAAAACTCATGATTATGGACTCAGCCCTTTTCATCACTAGCCTCTTCGCCCTCGTCAGCGCCCTCACAACCTTCTTCTCAGCAGATCAGGCTATCGGTTACGGTTTGATTACCCTCCTGCTAGTTGGACTGGTTGGTGGATTTGCCTTCTACTTGATGTACTACTTCGTTTACCAATACTATGGACCAGATATGGACCGCAGTCAACGCCCACCTTTCTGGAAATCTGTACTGGTTATCCTAGCTTCTATGTTCCTTTGGTTGCTTGTCTTCTTTGCAACAAGCTTCCTACCAGCTAGCCTTAACCCAGTACTTGCTCCAGTGCCGCTGGCTATTATCGGAGTAGCCCTCCTAGCCCTTCGCTTCTATCTCAAGAAACGCTTGAACATCCGCAGCGCAAGTGCAGGACCAACACGTTATTAAGAAGAATCATAAAAGCAACTGCAGGTGCGGTTGCTTTTTCACTACTTTCTTGATTTAAAAGCATTCTTCTGAAATCCCACATAGCTCTATCTAATCTTTTGTGATAAAATAGGCTCATACTCAATGAAAATCAAAGAGCAAACTAGGAAGTTAGCCGCAGGTTGCTCAAAGCACTNNTGAAACTGACGAAGTCAGTAACCATACATACGGCAAGGCAAAGCTGACGTGGTTTGAAGAGATTTTCGAAGAGTATCAATCTATTTCTAGGAGGATGAGATATGATTTCTACTATTGGTATTGTTAGTTTATCTAGTGGCATTATCGGAGAGGACTTTGTCAAACACGAAGTGGACTTGGGTGTCCAACGTCTCAAGGACCTGGGACTCAATCCTATCTTTTTGCCCCATTCGCTAAAAGGATTAGACTTTATCAAGAACCATCCTGAAGCTCGTGCAGAGGATTTGATTCATGCCTTTTCTGATGATAACATCGACATAATCCTATGTGCCATCGGTGGGGACGATACCTATCGCTTACTACCTTATCTTTTTGAAAATGACCAACTCCAAAAGGTTATCAAACAAAAAATTTTTCTTGGCTTCTCGGATACAACCATGAACCATCTCATGTTGCGTAAACTAGGAATCAAGACTTTTTATGGTCAATCCTTCTTAGCAGACATTTGTGAATTAGACAAGGAGATGTTGCCCTATAGCTTTCACTACTTTAAAGAATTGATTGAGACTGGAAGAATTTCAGAAATCCGCCCTAGCAATGTTTGGTATGAGGAACGAACGGATTTTAGTCCCAAGGCTCTGGGGACACATCGTATCAGTCATGCAAATACTGGTTTGGAGTTGTTGCAAGGAAATGCCCAGTTCGAGGGAAAAATCCTCGGTGGGTGTCTTGAGTCCCTCTATGATATCTTTGACAACTCTCGATACACAGATAGCACGGAGCTCTGCCAAGAATACAAACTTTTCCCTGACTTGTCAGACTGGGAAGGAAAGATCCTCTTGCTAGAAACAAGCGAAGAAAAGCCTGATCCGGAATACTTCAAAAAGATGTTGCGGACTTTAAAGGACACTGGTATATTCGAGGTCATCAGTGGACTCCTGGTCGGAAAACCTATGGATGAAACTTTCTATGACGACTATAAAGAGGCACTATTGGATATTATTGACAGCAATATCCCGATTATCTATAATCTAAATGTCGGCCACGCAACTCCGAGAGCAATTGTCCCCTTTGGCGTCCATGCCCATGTAGATGCACAGGAGCAAGTCATTCGCTTTGACTATAACAAAAAATAAATAGTTTCTCTATTTTTGTGCTTTTGTATTCGTTTTCGTTACAATTTGTATCTGAATTTATTGCATTTCGCTAATTTCTATGTTATCCTTTTGAAGGAGGTGTATATGACAAAACAAAAAATTAATCGAATCGTAGGTTCTATTGGTGCCTTTATTGGAATTATAGTATTTATTGCCTACATACCTCAAATTATCGCTAATTTACAGGGAAATAAAGCTCAACCATTTCAACCTTTATCAGCTGCTATATCTTGCTTAATCTGGGTTATTTATGGATGGACAAAGGAACCTAAGAAGGATTGGATACTAATCATTCCAAATTCAGCTGGTGTTATTTTAGGTGGAATCACTTTTTTGACTTCACTCTAACAAATCTAATAGTATATATAAAAAGCTGGGAAGAGTTTCTCAGCTTTTTTCTATATTCTCAGATATTCTAATTACCTATACTCACTAATTGCCGCTTTTCCACTCACAATCATTCTCATGGTCATCAACTAGCCCTGCAGCCTGTAGAAAAGACAAGATAGCGACTGGGCCTGTGAACTTGAAACCTCTTTTTTTGAGATCTTTGGCTAATTTTTCAGACAAGGGTGTTTTAGCTGGGGCTTGGCGGTAGTCGGGAACATCATTAACGATCGTTTTCCCCTCAACAAAAGACCAAAGATAGGCATCAAAAGAGCCGTACTCTGCCTGTAGTCGTAGAAAGGCTTGAGCATTAGCGCGTGTAGAAAAAATCTTGGCTCTATTTCGGATGATGGCTGGATTGTCTAACAAGGCTTCCAATTCGGTGTCGGTCATCTCTGCAACTGCTTGAATTTGATAGCCATGAAAGGCTTCTCGGAAAGCTTGGCGTTTGTTGAGCACCGTTTCCCAAGATAGGCCTGCCTGATAGGTTTCCATACACAATAACTCAAACAATGCTTGGTCATCATGGAGAGGCTGGCCCCACTCCTCATCATGATAGGCAATGTAGAGCGGATTGGTCATCTTGACCCACGAACAACGTTTTGTCATGCTCTACTCCTATTTGACCAACATTTTAAGGGCCGACTTGATATAGTTCTCAGCTGTATCTGTCGTTCCTTCAAAGAATTTCTTGATTTTCTTGAGTTCTGTTGCCTTGTAGCCCAGAGCCAGCATAGCTTCCATGGCTTCTTCCAGTTCTTGGTTTTCAGTGCTAGCTTGCACTGCCACCTTAGCAGGAAGGTCATCTCCTGCAACTACTACCTTGCCTTCCAAGTCCAGCACCATCTGCTGGGCTGTTTTCTTGCCAATTTTAGGGAATTTGGTCAAGTAGGTGATGTTCTTGGTTTCAATGGCTTGAACCAAGCCAGCATTGTCATCAGCAGCGATAATAGCAAGAGCTGATACAGGACCAATCCCAGAGACCGAAATCAGACTGAGAAAGAGTTTTTTCTCGTCTTCTGAGCGAAATCCATAAAGCAGATGAGCGTCCTCACGCACGACTTGATGCACATAAATCTGAGCCTCCTGATTGACCTGTCCCGAGTAAGCATAGGGATTGGCCACATGCAGGATATAACCGATACCGTTGGTTTCAAGAACAATGTATTTAGCAGTGATTTTGGTAATGATTCCTTTTAAATATTCGTACATAGTTTTCCTTTTAGTTTAATATTTCCCCAACTCACGGAGACTGGTGTGATTTTCCTGAATGCGTCGGAACATCTTTTCCATATCCGACTTAGTAAAATGCACCAAAACAGGACGTCCGTGAGGACAGTTGTAGGGATTGTCACATTGAGAAAGTTGATAGAGGAGTTGCCTAGCTGAGTGGTCATCGATACGGTGATTGGCCTTAATAGACCGTTTGCAGGACATCATGATAGCCAGCTCTGCTCGGTATTTCTTGATAGAAACTTCCTTGGTCAAAAGGAGCATGTCACACATTTCATAGATTCCTGACTCAATCTCCTCCTCTGCCATCCAAATAGGATGTTCACGTAGGATAAATTGATTCTCCCCGTACTCTGCTAGAAAGACGCCCACTTCCTCTAAAAGCGCCATTCTTTCCTTGAGCCGAAGGGCATCATCCGCTGGAAATTCAAAGATATAGGGCACTAGGAGTTGCTGCTGGCTCTGGTCAACATTGCCAATGCTTTCACGGTACTCCTCGTACTTAACCCGTTCCTGAGCCGCATGTTGGTCTATGATGTAGAGCCCATCTCGCCCTTGGGCAAAGAGATAGGTTCCATGCATCTGTCCGAAAAATTCCAACTCTGGGAAGCTGGATGATTCTTCTCGCTCCAGCTTGTCATAGGCCTTATCAAGACTCGCAAGGTCTAACTCTGGGTGATCTAGCTGGTCGTAGTTAGCAGGCTTTCTCTCTGCAAAATGCAGTTTAGCTGGCTTGGTCAATTGATCTAAGGTTTCCTTGGCAAACAAAGTCAAGTCTTGCCCTTCCTCAGTCAATTCCACCTGATAATCAGCCACCTCAGCTTGACTAGGTCTTGTAGGCTCAGTTTTCTCATAGTAGAGCGTATTTTCTTTGAGTGGGAGAATAGTTTGCTCCACCTTCTCACGATTGCGCACGGTCGATTTGGCAAGATTTTCCAAGGCATCAGGTATCAAGGTTTGTTCCTTGAGACTATTAGAAATAGCTTCTGAGACCAGCGTCATCAGTTCTTTTTCCTTGGAAATCCGCACCTCTTGCTTGGTTGGATGCACATTGACATCCGCTAGATAGGGGTCGATATGAATGTGAATGACAGCTAGTGGAAAACGGCCTACCATGAGCTTACTTCCGTAACCATCTAAAATAGCACGATTGAGTAAAAAGTTCTTGATATAACGGCCATTGATGAAGAGACTGATATAGTTGCGGTTGGCTCTAGTTAACTCAGGCAAGGACACAAAGCCAGAAATTTCGAAATCAAGGTCAGAATTCTCAATTTCAATCATCTTCTTGGCGCTAGCTAAACCATAAATCCCTGCGATTGCTTGTCGCAGTTGACCAGTCCCTGCTGTTCGCGTCATTTCCTTGCCATCACTGATCAAACTAAAAGAAATCTCAGGATGGGCTAAACCCAGACGATTAACAATATCAATGATATGAGACAACTCTGCTTGCTGGCTCTTCATATACTTGAGGCGGGCAGGTGTGTTGAAAAAGAGGTCCTCCACACAAACCTTGGTTCCCACAGGACTAGTCGCTGGAATGATTTCTTCTACTTCTCCTCCACGAGCGACTAACTTGGTTCCATGACTAGCACTATCCACCGCCGTCAACAAAGTCAAGACACTAACAGACGCAATAGAAGGCAAGGCTTCACCACGAAAACCAAGCGTCCGAATCCGAAAGAGATCTGCTTGATTTTTTATCTTACTGGTCGCATGACGACGCAAGGCCAATTCCACCTCATCGTGAGCAATTCCATGACCATTATCTGTGATTTGAATCTTCTTGAGACCAGCTTCCTCAATCTCAACGATAATCTGACTAGAGCCCGCGTCAATGGCGTTTTCTACCAGCTCCTTAACAACACTAGCTGGACGCTCGATAACCTCTCCAGCTGCAATCTGGTTTGCCAGCACCTCTGGCAATTCAATAATATGAGACATCTTTCAGCCCCTTTCTGTATCTATTTTCCTAGAAATTGATTAGTGCTATTATACCATATTTCAGATAGGACAGAAAAGCTCCACCACATAGGAGCCAAATCCCTCCACATAGACAAAGTACCTTGCCAGGTCTCCTAAAATAGTGTTTAATAAAGATATACAGGAAGTGATCACAACCTTGTATAACTGAAAAGGAGAGAAATTTATGAAAGTAGAACTACAGATTAGTGAAACTTACGAAGAGGAAAAGCTGATTGTTCAAGCACCTCAGCCGACAGATAAAGTCCAGAAAGTCATCGATTTCGCAGAAAATCTTGACCGAAAAGAAACAATCAAAGGAAAAATCGATGATCAGGTCTATCTCGTTGAGATTGGTAAGATACAACGCTTCTATATCGAGAATCGAAAGGTTCTAGCAGAAACCGCGAGTCAGACCTACAACATTGATTTACGGCTCTATCAGGTCCTTGAACTTTTGCCAAGCAATTTTATCCAAATTTCCCAATCAGAAATCATCAATATCAACTCCATCTCTCATCTCAAGCTCACGCCCAACGGTCTAGTAGAAATCTTTCTAAAAAACGAAAGTTTCACCTACTCTTCACGTCGTTACCTAAAAACCATCAAGGAGAAATTAGAACTATGAAAAAACAAGTATTTCACGATGCAGCTGCCGGTGTCCTCATCGGCCTCATCCTCTCTATCATCTTTTCATTCATCTACGCCCCAAACACCTACGCCCCACTAAGTCCCGAGTCTCTGATCGGACAAGTGATGGTGCAACATCAGGTTCACGGTGCCTTGGTCTTGCTCTACTGCACACTTATTTGGGCAGCTATCGGTATTCTCTTCAACTTTGGAAAGCGATTATTCAGCCGTGATTGGAGCTTGCTCCGTGCAACTCTGACTCATTTTTTCCTCATGCTAGTAGGCTTTATCCCACTAGCAACTCTGGCTGGTTGGTTCCCCTTCCACTGGTTCTTCTATCTCCAGCTCATCCTTGAGTTTGCGATTGTCTACCTTATCATTTGGACTATTTCCTATAAAAGAGCATCAAAAAAAGTAGACCATATCAATCAACTCTTGAAGCATAAAAAGTAAGAACCTCATAATAAGCAAATCCGAGAAAGAGACTTCTCGGTTTTTCTTTATCCTGCTGTACCTTACTATCATAGCAGTTATTTTCAGATCTTCTTTGTAAATTTTCTGTAATTTTCTATCTTTTTTCAAAATATTCTTGCATTTTCCCAAAGTTTTTTGTAGAATATAGATTACATATCCAGATTATTCTGAAAATTCAAAAAGGAGTATTTATCATGTCGCAAGCTATTTCCTTAAATCAATCAACCTGGACAAGTAAACTAAAAGCAATGGGGCCTGGAATCCTAATGGCTTCTGCCGCTGTTGGCGGTTCCCACATTGTATCCTCAACTCAAGCTGGCGGTTCTTACGGTTGGTCTCTACTTCTCTTGGTTATCTTAGCCAATGTCTTTAAATATCCATTTTTCCGTTTTGGTGCTGAATACACCGCTGATACTGGAAAGACTTTGGTTGAAGGTTATGCCGAAAAAGGAAAACTCTATCTCTGGATTTTCTTTATCCTAAATGTCTTTTCGGCTATGGTCAACACAGCTGGTGTCGCCATTCTGTGCTCAGCTATCATCGCCAGTGCCTTCCCAATGATTGGACTTAGCATCACTCAGTGGTCCCTCATTCTCGTTGCCATCATTTGGGCTATGCTACTCTTTGGAGGCTACAAACTTTTAGACGGCATGGTCAAATGGATTATGTCTGCTTTGACCATTGCAACTGTTCTTGCAGTTATCATCGCAGCGGTCAAGCATCCAGAATACAGTTCTGATTTTGTCGAGAAGACACCTTGGCAAATGGCAGCTCTGCCCTTCATCGTCTCCCTCCTAGGATGGATGCCAGCTCCTATTGAAATTTCAGCTATCAATTCACTTTGGTCTGCTGAAAAGAAAAAGACCGTCAACTTTAACACAGAGGACGCTCTGTTTGACTTTAACACTGGTTATATTGGAACAGCTATTCTAGCCGTCTTCTTTGTGGCACTGGGAGCACTTATTCAGTATCCTACAGGGCAGGCGGTTGAAGCTGCTTCAGCCAAATACATCTCTCAATTCGTGGGCATGTATGCCTCTGTTCTTGGCGAATGGTCCCGTTACTTGATTACCTTTATTGCTTTCCTCTGTATCTTTGGAACAGTTATCACTGTTATCGATGGCTATTCTCGCGTCAATCAGGAATCTCTCCGACTGCTAATCAGTCAAAAAGAAGACAATCGTAAATCTTTGAACATCTGGATGACCATCACTGCTATCATCGGTATCGTCATTATCAAGTTCTTCGCCGGTCAGGTTTCGACCATGCTCCGCTTTGCCATGATTGGTTCTTTCCTGACAACACCATTCTTCGCTCTTTTGAATTACGCCTTGGTAACGCATGAAAACAAAAATCTTCCTTCTTGGCTCAAACACCTTGCCATTGCAGGATTGATTTTCCTCTTTGGCTTCGCCATCTTCTTTATCTACGCACTCGCAATCGGAAAAGCAGGTTAACTGACAAGCGCGAGATGAAGATAATACTCTTCGCAAATCAAATTCAAACCACGTCAACGTCGCCTTGCCGTACTCAAGTACAGCCTGCGGCTAGTTTCCTAGTTTGCTCTTTGATTTTCATTGAGTATAAGGTTTCATTTCAAGAGAAAATTCAGCAAATATTTCTATGATAAAAAGCATAAGAACAAGGTTTTGAATACCTGAACTTATGCTTTTTTATGTTCTTAAAAACTATTTATACTCAAAAAAAACAGTTGAAAAATCCCAAACGCCTCTTATATTGATTTTAATTCTCCTTTTCCAACTCATACAAATCTGCGATAATAGCTGCGACACGTTTGATGTCTTCCAGCATGCCTCGCATTTCAAAGTCAGCCAATACAGGGAAGCCAAAACGTTGACTGTATTGCTTGGCTGTCAGGCAGTATTGGTTATTAAAGTTACGATTCCCTGAACCAACCACACCAAAACACTTACTAGCATTGTCACCATAGGCGATAAAATCCCCAACGGGTGTCGTCAAAATCTCGACATCTCCATTATCCACGCCATTCCCACCTTCGAGATAGGTCGGCAAAAAAGCGACGTAAGGGTGGTCCATTTCATAGAAATCATGACCTTCCTTGACCAAATCCTTGATATGAATCTTTTGGACTTCAATCCCCTCGTACTGGGACAAGAGATAATCTTTCAAGCGCGTCACAAAACTTTCAGTGTTGCCACTCAAACTAATATAAACTAAAGAAATTGTCTTCATATGTACCTCCATGATTTTATTTTTAATCGAAAAAGAACTACCAAGATTGTATCTTGATAGTTCTTTTTTGTCAATACTTAGGCAAGATTTTCTGCTTCCTCTTCTTCTGCCAAGGCTTTCTGCTGACGCCACATCTTATAGAAGACAAGAGCTAGGAAGAGAACATTGATGACGATATAGAAAATGCTGACAGCTTTTGAACCAATACTCATTGTCAAACGCATGCTCTCATCTTGAACCAACTGCACAGCGTCCTGTAAACCAACATAGCCATAAATCGAACCGATAATAGCTAACAAAACATAGCCAACGTAAGTATAGTTTGCATATTGCAAATTCTTACGAATAAGGAAGACAATCGCTACGACCACTAAAATAGCAGATAGCACAATCAAGGCCATATTAAAAATAGAATGATACGCTTCTGCTACTCCATAGTTGTAATTAAGCTGGTCTTCTAATTGCTGAGCACTGACCCCTGCAACTTGTTTCTGAGCGGCACGAAGAGCTTCTTTGCTAGGTAAGGGACTCAACATTCCAAACAGAGACATTGCTGAAATAAGAGCAGACAAGATTAGCAAGACCCATAGATAAATCGGTTTCTTTTTCATGATAGAACCTCCTAATAATATTATTCATATTATAGCACATTTTGTAAAGGAATACAAATCTTACAGTATCGTTTCTACCTGTTTTCGGTAGGCTTTTGGCGATTTTCCGCACAATTTTCGGAACACTTTATAGAAATATCCAAGGTTACTGTAACCAACAGCATAACAAATATCTTCGATACTGTCACTGGTTGAAAGCAAGAGCTGCTGGGCAGCCTTAATACGTTGTTTGTTTAGTAATTCTGCAAAGGTCGAATCGGTTTCTCGCTTAATCAACTGCCCCAGATAGACAGGATTGATAAAAAGATCCTTACTAATATCCTTGAGAGAAAGTTCTTTCTGATAATCACGCCCAATGACTTCCAGCACACTGACCACATTTTCATTCATACGGTATTGACCGAAAAAGCTGATCAGAGTTTCCTTGATATAAGAAATCAATTCATCGAAGGATTGAATAGCATGAATGGTTTTGACGATATTCGTCATATCATCAGCTTTGAGATGTTCAAACAAGTGGAAAACATCCATGACAAACTGGATAAAAAGCTGTTTGGTAATGGGAACACGCGGTGTATTTTCAAGAACCACCTTCTCCAAGAGGTTTAACTCTTCCACGATTTGATTGAGATTCCCCTGAATGATAACCCTATAAATCGGTTCGTAATAGGCAAAGAGACTCTGAGACTGTTGTAGATTTACAGAACCGTAAAAGAGGGCTTTCTCAGCATTCAGCTTCCAGCGTTCAAATTGTTCTTGATAGGGAGCTTCAAAGGGAGTAACGACTAAACCATCTAGGGCTTGGTCAGAAATGAAAATCTGCCAGTCTTGGCCTAAGACATAGTAGGGAATGGTGAAGGAGCCTTGTTTTTCCTTGGATAGACCTATCCACCAATTCTCCTTACCTCCTAGATAACTAACAAATCCAGCCTCGTCTAAATCTTGACTGAGGGTCTGACTTTTCTTTACTCTCTCACCGAGCTGACCTGCAATCTTTTCCAACAGATTTCCCAATTCTACCTTATCTACTGGCTTAACTAGATAGTCCACAACACTAAGGTTCATGGCCTTTTTGACATAATCAAACTCCTGATAACCTGAAAGCAGGATATAAGCAGCATCTGGTAAAATCTCTTTCATTTCCCGAATCATATCGAGCCCTGTTTTGTCTGGCATATTGACATCTGAAATGATAACATCGACGGGATTTTCCTGCACATATTCTAGGGCTTCATCGGCATGACTGGCTGTTGCGACGACCTCCATATCCCACTTATCAAAGGGGATCAAACGCTTCAGACCTTCTGTCACCATGTACTCATCATCTACTAATAATACTTTATACATCTTCTCCCTTTCTACTCATCTTGAATTGTAATACGATACTGAACACCTGCTTGCTCTGCAGAATCTATAGTAATAGCATATCGATCCCCAAAATAGAGCACAAAACGCTCATGGACATTGACAATCCCGATAGACTGCCTTTGATCACTGTAGCTGGCTTGGTGTTCAAAATGTCTCTGACTTAATTTTTCTCGAATACTTGCCAGTTTTTCAGCCGACATTCCACGGCCATTATCTACCACTAAAATTTCCACAAAACCGTCCTGTTTAAGCGCCTTGATGCTAATCACATTATCTGTCCGTCTGTGGTCAACACCATGCGCGAAATAATTTTCTACCAGAGGTTGTAAGGTAAACTTGGGAATCTTCATATTCTCTAACTCTGGATCTATCTTGAAACCATAGGCAATGGACTTGGGATAGCGAACCATGCAGAGATAGCTGTATTTACGGCAAAATTCTAATTCCTGTTTGAGGAGGGTCTCTCTTTCATCGGAAATATTGTTACGCAAGAGACTACTGAACTCATAAATGATATCTGCCAACTCGTCCTGACTCTGCATAACTGCATACATGCGCAAGAACTCCAGCGTATTATACATAAAATGAGGATTGATTTGCGCCTGCAGTGCTCGCATATTGGCATCTTTTTGACTCAGCTCTAACTGGTAAATATCATGGATATTCTTTTCCAATCGATCCAACATATCATTAGTAGTCTCTGCGATTAGGAGCAATTCCTGATCTTTCTCGGAAATGTCAATCCGACGACCCTCTTCGCCTTGAGCAATGACTTGAATGGAATCCACCAAATCCACTACCTGCTTTTGGTAATTAGCAAAGGTCTGCCTCAAAGTCAGATAAAGAATGACAATAAAGAGAAGGCTCAAGCCCACAATCAAAGCAGAGCTGGTCACCGTTCCTTGTAAAACAAAGTTTTTGGGAACTGCCACCTGAACCTGATAACCATGAGAAGTTAAGCCAACTAGCCAATTTTCACTCTCCTTATCAACTGTCTCACCAATATGAAAAATCTCCGTATCAAAAGGTGAGGTCACTGTTACTGCCATCGGAGTATGACCTCTAGTATTATCAATGGCATGGTATAAAACAGCAGGGTCCAAGGAGATGTAAATCACTCCTAAATCTTGATCTGACACTGGATCTGACACCGGAATGGCAAAACTATTTCCTGCTGGTTTAAAATCCTCAGCCCTGATTTTTTCTCCACTACGTTTGTCTTTAGTAGAAACATATACTTCCTTGTAATCTTGAAAAGCAATGGCCACTCCAGTTACAAAATCATTTCGAACATAGAGGTCATCAACATTTTCATGCAGAGAGACTGATACATAAGGCGAAGCTTTCCGCTCTAATTGCCAGTAAAAATAGTCTGGCATGCTAAGACTAAAGTATTTATAGATTCCCTCAATACGAGCTTGATTTTCAACTAAAGCCTGAGCTATCTGGGTTGACTCTCTATGGTAATATTCAATTTCACTCACTGTTCTAGCAGTTACACGCTGGGCCACTCTCTGAGCTTCCTTTTCCCGTGAATCCCAGTCAGCGTAAGAGAGTAAGATTGCAAAACTCGCAATAATAATCATCATAACTGAACTGTAGGTTCTTAGAAGCGTATGTAGCCAAAACTGCTTCATCCTACTTTGTCGCCAATTTTTCATGGATACTTTCATAGACCGGTTCCAATATATCACTGATAAAGAAATGCCACATCCCAATTCCTACAAAGAAAAGAAGAGCAGGCATATAGTAACCAATTGCCACAAGTAACACTGTCCCAAGGAGAACCTTGGCCACAGCCGCTAAGCTCATAAAGATGCCAATCAAGGATAGTTTGAGACTATTTCGATAAGACAAGTCAAAATAAACTTGTAATTTCAAAGATACTGTATAAGCCAAAAACAGCAGGGCAACTACTAGAACATTCAAAAAGGTCGCAATCAAATGAATAATAGTCTGATGAGGCAATTGCACCAAGAGATACAAGCCATAGACCAAAACTAGATCCACCCCTAAAAAGCTATAGAAAATCAGGTTGCTTGAGACAAAATTTTGCTTATAAAGAGACCACGCCTCCTTCAAACTGTATTCCCGAAAGCTATAACCATGTTCTGCATACAAGCTCATCAAGGTGGCACTAGCCGGCGCTAGACCAAGGATAATCCCTCCTGCTAAAGTTAATAGCCAAAAGAAGGCTGTCGCAATCATCCCTAAAAAGAAACGATTAAAGACAAAGTCTAAAAATCTCCCCATGATATCCTCCTAAAAATAACTATGAAACTATTATATCATATTTCAAGCGTTTTCAAAAACTTCTAGTATCCATTTACAATCCCACCAAACCATGGTAAAATGAGAATTGTGAAAAAATTATCAGGAGATGATTCATGAAAAAATCTATCTTAACTACACTGCTTTTTGCAGTTCTTTACTTCCTCTGCATGGGGATTGGTGTCCTTTTGGGCAATCTCTTTGACCAAACTGGAAACATGTTTTATGCGCCTGCCTTTACTGCCCTTGTCGGCGGTAGCGTCTATATGATCCTAGTCGCAAAAGTTCCGCGCTTTGGAGCCATTACCACTATCGGTCTTGTTATCGCCCTCTTTTTCTTGGGAACTAAACACGGTGCCGGTGCCTTCCTTCCTGGAATTATCTGTGGCCTGCTAGCAGATGGAGTAGCTAGCCTCGGAAAATACAAGGACCAAACAAAGAACTTCCTTTCTTTCATTCTCTTTGCCTTTAGCTCAACTGGTCCAATTCTACTTATGTGGATTGCCCCCAAAGCCTATATGGCAACCCTTCTAGCAAGAGGAAAATCGCAAGAATATATCGACCGTATCATGGTCACGCCAAATCCTGGAACCATCCTTCTATTTATCGCAAGTGTTGTCATCGGAGCCCTAATGGGTGCCTTGATTGGACAAGTCTTGAGTAAAAAATTGGCACAGAAAATCTGATTACTAAAAAAGAGCCACACGGCTCTTTTTTATTTATGGCTCAAGACTTGGTCAAGAAGTCTCCCAAGAATTGATACTCTTCGAAAATCTCTTCAAACCACGTCAACGTCGCCTTGCCGTAGGTATATGTAACTGACTTCGTCAGTCTTATCTCCAACCTCAAAACAGTGTTTTGAGCAACCTGCGGCTAGTTTCCTACTTTGCTCTTTGATTTTCATTGAGTATGAATTTAAAGATAATCAAAATGATAATGATGGTTGCCAAGATAGTTTTATCGTGATTGTAACGGTTAAATCCATAAGCGATGGCCACGTTACCGATACCACCAGCTCCAACCGCACCGGCCATAGCTGTTTCACCAACAAGGGAAATCAAGGTCACAGTCGTCACACGAATCAAATCTGGAAGATCTT